>DAOWDZ010000065.1 GCA_030638765.1 Desulfocapsa sp. | reverse complement strand
GCCTATGCTCAATCACTGATGTACGGAAAATCAGTAATTGAACATTCCAGAAGCTCTGATGCAGCCATTGAAGTAACAAAATTACTCAAAGAGGTTCATCGGATTTTTCTGAAACAAACTACCCGACAGTGACCTGAACGTTCTTGCGCAAGTCATTGGTATCCCAATCCCTTCCAGAACACCTGCCGAAATGGCAGTCTCAATTGTTGTAGAATTAATACAGGTACGGGCTCAATCCTTAATAAAGCAATAGGGATCTTTATTG
This sequence comes from Desulfocapsa sp., assembly GCA_030638765.1. The sequence continues at coordinate 6,177 of DAOWDZ010000065.1, read as the reverse complement.
AGTGTTATGTTCAGCCCACTGGATTGAATAACAGCCTGACACCCGCCGCAGACTGGACGAATTCTACATCCTCTACACTCTGAAGGCCCCATTCGATATTGTTCTGCTTTTTCTGAATTATATAATTCCAGCAGTGAAGATTCCAGCACATTACCAATGGGCGACTGAAACTTACGACAGGCATGCATATCTCCGTTTGGCAGTAGTGAACAGAAATTAAAAGCGGCTCCACAACCAAATCCAGTGCATCCTCCAAACAATTTCTCCTCGTGATCAGATTTAATGATATTAATCAGATTATCCTTTAAAGCCATTGTGGAATTAGATTTTGCAGCATTCAGGTATTCCTGTAAAAATTCCTGGTATTCTTCTTTTGCTGCTGTTGCAAGAGTTGCCCCTTCACCCGTTTGAGAAAGACGGTTAAATGTGAAGAGATCGACCTTTCCACGGAGAATTTCAGCAAGTTCCAGAACCTGTCCCATGTTTTCACGAGTCAGTGTCAACATCACCATGGAATATATGGAAAGCTCATCCAGAATCTCAAGAAACTCCATAATTCGTTCAAAATGGCCCTCTCCACGAATGGAATCATTATGTTCAGGTAATCCTTCAAGACTCACCTGATAAAAGGATAATTGCTGAATATTTTGCAAAGACTCAACAACCTCTTTTGTGGTTGGATTACCAAGAATCGCTATGGTAAAATTCCGTTTTGCCGCTTCTCTATAGAGTTCTTCAAAATGCTCATACAACAGTGGATTACCACCGGTGAAGGTAACCTGGCCCTGAACATTCTGTTTAAGTACAAAATCTCGAAACTGATCAAGAATTGTTATGCCCTGCTCCAAGGTCAATGGTGAAATAGACGACCTGTCATAACAGTGCTTACAATGGAGATCACAGGCCTGAGTTACATGCCACTGCAGGGTGAAATAATCTGATTTGAGGTGACGTTGCCAGCCATCCCGGCCCGTATCAGGGTAATGTGTCTCCGACCGAACAATTTTTGATGGAGGGGAGAGCAAAATCCCTTGTTTGCATGCCGCTTCGATGGCCGCATCAACCTTTCCGATAACGACACCTGCCTCGAGTGCCACCGCATGATAATCGAGATCTTCAGTCAGTATTTTTAGAGCGAGCAGCTGTTGTTTTGTTGCAGGAACAACATGGGTTGAACCATCACCCGGCTTTTTAAATAGAAGAACCAGCTCCACTCCCTTTTCAGGAGCAGGAGCTGATTGTGTATTGTCTAGAAAGGCACAAAGATTTTTCCAGTCCATAACCAGAATATTGAGGGTGGGGTTCAGACAAAGCGATCCATCATGGATTGGAAGTGTTGGGACATCTGTATCTTCAAGCATCTTTGAAGCTTTCTTGAGACGAGCCAGTTCAGATTCCCAGGCAAATATTTCACTATTTTCCATCTTTTTTTCAGACCTCTTTTAAAAGTAATTTCAAGCAAATACTTTTGTGAAAGATTACTTCAATGTGGTGCAGGGAACAACTCTTTCTGAAGTTAAAACATAACAAATTTCGCCATCTTCGTCGGTTCGCTGTACCTTATCACTATGCTTTTCAAGTACACTCACACTATTTTCTGCCGGATATCCAAGCACGTTATCTCTGCCCACAGAAATAAGTGAAACCCTGGGATTCAGTATATCAAGAAATTCCGAATCGCAACTGTTACTAGCAGCATGATGACCCGCAACGAAAATATCAACACCGTGACTAAGAAACTTTTGTAGTGGATCAATCAGCCTCTTTTCCACGTTCTTATCCACATCCCCCATTATCAATACACTCTGGTTCTCCTGTGTGAGCAATAAAAGGACAAGAGAGCTCTGATTCAAATTCTCCTGCTGTAAACCCATTGGCCATAAAACATGTAACTTATGACCCTGCCAGGAAATGGTATCTCCTGCTGATAGGCATTCGTGCAAAAAATCCTTTTCAAGAACACCACGAAGCTTCACATAACTGTTTTCTTCACTTGGATGAAGCCCTTCAGGAAGCGCACAACTATCAAACACGGCGGTTTTCGGCCATACTTCCCGTATTTTAAAATATCCTGCTGCATGATCAGCATGAAGATGACTGAGGAGTAGATAATCAAGCTTCTCAACGCCGTAAAACTTCATTCTTTCCAAAATATGCGGGGTGTATTCGGCAAGACCGGTATCCACCAATAATCCATGATTGTCTTCCACCAGCAACACACTCTGTCCCATTCCCACATCAAGCATTACAATACGTAATCCCAAGGCATAACTTGCCCCGTGAGAAAACAGCATACTTACTAAAAAACAGATAAAGAACAATGGTCTCAACGAAGCGTCCTTCTGTTTACTATTCATTTCCGCATTCCTTCAAAGAGGGATTATGGCAACGTTCTTCAAAAATCAGGTAGGCGAGAAACATTCCAAGAGACGCTGAAAAAAGATTTAACCAGACATCACGCCAGTCTCCCACTCTGGCTGCAAGAAAATGTTGAAAGAGTTCGTCCAGAAATGAAACAGCAACGGAAAACAACGCGGCTGCTATCTGTTCAAAATTTCTCTGGCTCAGAAATCCAAACAGACCAAAGAGTCCAATATGGATTTTTTCAACAAATGGCAGACTTATATAAAAAAACAGAGCAAGGGCTGCAACCCAAAGCAGATGGTAACGATATGGATTTACATTAGCTCTTAAAAGAACAATACCATAGGCACATATCACTCCCGTAAAAGACAGTGCCAGGTAAAACTGCAGGCTTTCGGGAGAAAAATGTCCTATGATACTTCCCTGAAGCGAGCGTCCATAAAATGACAAAAGCGGGATGGATAAAAGAGAAAAAATCCAGCCAATACTCCATATTTTTTGCATATCTCTTCTCTATTTAGGTTTTTTACTGAACGTTAGTCAAGACCTGCGCTCAAATCTGTGCTATTCTCTGCACATTCAAATAATATACGTAATATAAACAAGCCAGCAAACAAAAAGAACAGTTTATGGATTCTCCTGATAACACTCTCCATCCCGGTGCATTTCCCAAACTCGACCCGGACACAATACTCAACCTTGTTGAAGGTGCACTTGATGTACCCTGCAGCAATCTCTGCAGACAACTCAACAGTTATATAAACCGGGTCTTTGAACTTGAAACCGCTGATGGCAAAGGGCTGGTTGTTAAATTCTACAGACCGAAACGCTGGTCCAAAGCTGCCCTGCAGGACGAACATGATTTTCTGCTCGAACTTGACCAGCAGGAAATCCCGGTAATTCCCCCTATGCACCTTAGCAATGGCGAAACTCTTGGGGAACAGGATGGTCTCTATTTCAGTATTTTCCCCCGTTGCGGTGGACGCAGTTACGATGAATTCAACGAAGATCAATGGCTGGAAATAGGACGTCTGCTGGGTCGTAGTCATGCCGTTGGTGCTGTGCATCCATCCAGTGACCGAATAACAATGCTACCAGGCCAGTCAACTCAGGATCAAGTTGCATTTATTCTCGAAAGTAATGTTATCAGTCAGGCTCCTGTAGCTTCACAATTTTCCTCCCTTTGCAAAGAATTACTCGCTGAAATAACACCAGCGTTTGAAGGAGTGCCACTTGGAAGAATTCACGGTGACTGCCATTTCTCCAATATCATTTATCGCCCGGGAGAATCATTTTTTCTCATTGACTTTGATGATATGGTAATGGGAACACCCATTCAGGATCTCTGGATGCTACTCCCCGGAACCCCACGGGAATCCCTTCTTGAAATTGACCTCTTCCTTGAAGGATATGAAACATTTCACCATTTTGACAGACGCACTCTTCGCCTTATTGAACCACTGCGTGCCATGCGCTTCCTGCACTACATCGCCTGGTTAACTCATCAGTTCATTGCTGATGGTACAGCACCTCTTTTTCCAGGATTTGGGTCAAAAGAATACTGGGAGATTGAGATTAATGATCTTGAAGACCAGCTCAAAAGAATACAAAAAGGCGATGGAGCACTTGGAAATATGATGTGAAAACACAAACTGAATTCACACAATATTACCCACTCAAACATCAATCTCCCGGGAGAAAAACAATGCATATATGGCTACTTACCCTCTGCTTCATAATACTTTCCGGATGTGCCGATGATGTCAAAAAAGAACAGTTCACAATAGAAAACGAAACGGCACTCGATAAGGAATCAGAACTCATGTGGGCCACCACTGATAACCGGGAAGATATTACCTGGCAGGATGCCGTTGATTATTGCAAGACCTATAGCAGTGGCGGATTTCAGGACTGGCGCATGCCAACACAAAAAGAACTTCAATCTCTTATTAAAGCAAAGATAAAAGGAAGCGGAGAAGTGATTAATCTCAGTGGCAGCCTGATCTGGACTTCTGAAATCGATGACAGCAAGGGAGCGTTCTGCAACCTCAAGAATCGAAAATGTTCCTGGATGGAGCAGGTAATCTCCATCTCTCTACGTGCCCTTCCTGTACGTGACACCAAGGAAAAACCTATTGAAACAACGGGTACACCATCATTTACTCCTGCGTCAAATCCCCAATCCATTGAACAGCGATTGCAAATGCTTGAAATTCTCCGCAAACAGAAACTCATAACGAAAGAGGAATACAGCAGTAAAAAAATAGACATTCTTGATGATCTCTAAAACGACAATCCATCGTGATGCCTGTCATACTATAACCGCCACTTCAAGGGATGTTGACAGGGCATTCCATGATCTGAAAAGAGACATGGATCCTGACTTCACCCATGTTTTTCTGGACAAGATTCAACGCTACGCTCTAAAAGCTGACCGCGCCCTTTTTCTCGCCCAATACCAGGAAACTTCTATTGCTTTTGCAACTGTAATAGACAGTTCTCCACCGCCACACGACTCGAATACAGTAACAACTGAACTTATTAAAAATTACGCCTGCGGTACAGGACTAATGGTTCTTCCGGAATTCAGGCGCCAGGGTATAGCCTCAAAACTTGTCGCAAACTGGGAAAACTGGGCGCGTCATAAAAAGCTTCCCGGTATTTGGATTGTCACCCACCAGATGGCTGACTGGTATCAGAACTGTTTTCACTATTCGATTCAAGGCAAGACCATACGTAATGGGGTAAAGAAAACAATACTCACCAAAACCTTTTTGTAGCCATGTCGTTTATATGAAAATCCCTTCTTCACAACATATTGCAGGGAAAAAAATAGGGCTGCCAAGCAATATGCTTCTTTATGATGAACCATAAAGAAAACAAGGATATTCGGTTGACACTGACGATCAAATGAGATACTACAATGTATCGAAGTTAAATTTTTTGTACACATTGCCACTATTGTAATTGTGCCTGTTTGGGGACAGTGTGAAATTGAAGGCCTGATTTGTTATTTTTTAATATCAAGTCAGACATCTTGTTCGGCTTTTCAGGAGGGCCGAATCGTAACAATATAAAGGAAGGAGAAATCAAGATGGTAAAAAAATTTTCCATGTTGGCTCTTGCTGGTCTTATTGCACTACCTGCAGTAGCCTCTGCAAGTGGTGGAGCAAACGCCAATGATCTGGAACGAAAAATCGAAGAATTGAGCATGCAGTTGGATCAACTGAAAGCTCAGATGGCTGAAGGCGCTGGTGCCGTGAGCAAGGAAGATTTTAATGACCTTGCAGCTACCGTTGGTGACCTTGAGGATCGTTCTGATTCATGGGATCTTGCCGCCCGTATTAAATTTTATGGTGATTTCCGTACCCGCCTGGACTCCTATACAGCAACAAATGCCTCCGGAGCTGATGTCAGTAATGATACTGCCATAACTAATCGTTTTCGTCTGAACATGCGTGTTAAAGGTACTGAAAATGTAGATTTTAAAGCACGTCTTGCCATGTATAAGGCCTGGGGATCCCAGGGTAATATCTATGGTTCCGGTGCAAATGGAAACGGTCAAATTTTTCCTGACTGGGATGGTAACACCACCCGAACTCCTTCAGACAGTGCTCTCCGCGTTGACCGTGCCTACGTAAACTGGAATAACATTGGTGGTAGCCCCGTCTGGTTCTCCATTGGTCGTCGTCCCACCACTGACGGCCCTCCTGCACAAATTCGCATGGGTGCCGATGAGCGCATGGCCACCCCTGCCTCCTTTATGGATTGGCCGTTTGACGGAGTTACATTGGGATATGCCTATCGTTGGGG
>DAOWDZ010000189.1 GCA_030638765.1 Desulfocapsa sp. | reverse complement strand
GAAAAGCAGCTTCCCATTCTTTCTCGCCCTATAGTATCAAAAGGAAAATTTGTTTTCCAGGCACCGGATTCTCTTCGTTGGGAGTATTATTCTCCAATCCATTCCGTTTTACTCATGCATGATGGACGTACCCGTAAGTTTATAAAGCATGATGGAGAATTTGTTGAAGAATCAGGAATGGGCGTTGATTCCATGCAGATCGTTCTTCAGGAAATTACAGGATGGCTGGATGGGAAAATAGGTGATACTCCAACGTTTAAAGTACAAAGTACTAATGATGACTTGATTGTCCTTACTCCGAAAGATGAGTCACTTGCAAAAATTATCAGTCGCATTGAACTGAAATTGTTAGGCACTTCAGGGCTCATGGAGTCAGTTACACTTTTTGAAGGAGCAGAATCTTTTACTCGAATGGTTTTTTCAAATAGTATCTTAAATGAGAATATCCTGATTGATCATTTTACAACACCATGAAAAGTCTTCTTTTTTCTTTGTTGATGGTACTTTTGGCATCCTGTTCAACCCCGCAGCTTTCAAGACCACCGGAACTTGTAAACAAAACTTTTGATTCCAAGCAGGCAGAAACTTGTGCTCAGACGTATGTTCAGGGGGATTGGCAGTTTGTTCATTCCATCGTTTTTGAAATGGAAAGTGGTCATGGTGCAACGGTAATTGGAGTTACAGTCCTTGATGGAGATATCTTAAAAACAGCTCTTATGGGAGTTGAAGGATTTGTCCTTTTTGAGGCTGAGCTTGATGCTCAAAAGAAACTCGATGTAAAAAGAGCATTGCCGCCCTTTGATAATCTAGAGTTCGCGAAGGGGCTGATGCGTGATGTGCAAACTATTTTTTTGTTACCATCAAGAGCAAATCCTGTTACAGGAAAGCTTGCAGAAGGCGAAGTCCTGTGTAGATATTTAACTGACAATGATCGAATAACAGATGTTCTGATTGAAGCTGATGAAATTCGCAGGGTACATGTGTACGATGCAGAGCAAAGTAGTATTAGAAGTATAAAAATGGAAGGGTACCGTCACACTGGAACTGAAATAGTCCCGGAACGAATTCAACTGACAGCTCATGGCTTGCTTGGCTATACACTGAAAATGACACTGATAAGTGTTGATAAAATATAACGAAACAGAAAATAAAAATGAAATTTAAATTAATCTACCCCAAATGGGCCAAACTCTCCAGACAGACTGAATTTCATCTGCCTCCCCATGGCCCTGTAGTTTTTGCAGCCACATTACCTGATTATGTCGATATAGAATTTGTGGATGAAAATCTTGAAAGTATTGATTTCGATGAAGATATTGATATGGTGGAAGTATACATAATGCTACAAGTACAGGTAAAACGGTGCTGGGAGATTGCTGATAAATTCCGAAAAAAGGGTGTAAAGGTGATTTTTGGTGGTATTGCCACCATGCTTCATGCTGAAGAAACCATGCTTCATGCTGATTCCGTGTTTTTGGGAGAAGCAGAAAGCCGAATGGAACAGGTCATGGCCGATTTCAGAAATAATGATCTGAAGCCCTGCTATAACTATATGGATGATCGGCCGGATATCGGGCTTGTTGGCCCGGCGCGACGTGATCTTCTCAATAAAAAGCTCTATAATTATAAGGGTGTGCAGATGGTGGATCTTGTGCATGCCTCAAGGGGCTGTCGCTTTAACTGTTATCCCTGTGCCGTTTCCTATCTCGGGGGGCGTGATTTTAGACCTCGTCCCATTGATAAAGCTGTGGCTGAAATGGCAGGAATTGAAAACAACAGAATGTTTGTTGTGGATAATTCGCTCGCTCAGAACAGCCAGTGGGAGAAAGATCTGTTTAGGGAGATGATTCCTTTAAAAAAGAAGTGGTGTTCCCATCCCATTGAAGATAAACCTGAGATTCTTGATCTGGCCGCTCAGGCCGGGGCCTGGTATGTCTATCAGGCCGTTTTTGACACCTCTGATTATATCCGTGAACGTATTAAACGGTATCATGACCATGGTATTGGCGTTGAAGGGACTATCCTGCTCGGACTTGATAGCCATACTGAAGATTATATAAAGGAACTCATTGATTTTTTGCTTGAAATTGAACTTGATCTTGCAGAATTTACTGTGCTTACACCATTCCCCCATACCAAGGCGTATAGAGAGCTTGAACAGCAGAATCGGATTCTTTCTAAAGACTGGAATGATTTTTCAGCAGATAAGGTGGTGTATCAGCCCAAACAGATGAGTCCTGAAAAGTTGCAGGATTTGCTCGATCTTGCCTGGAACAGCTTTTATCAGGATGAGCCGCAGGAAATGAAAATGTTCAAACTCTTTAAGCAGGTTGTGAGTAAAGAGATGGAAGACGGAACCTTCAAACCTCGTAACAGAGATATGGCAGATCAGGCTTTTGGGAAGAATCTGGTCTGACATGATAGCGTTGTACAGTAGTGCTGAAATTGAACATTCTTTAAACAAATGCCTTAATGAAAAAGATACTCAAGGGCTATCTTTTTTGTGTGGTGAACTAAGCCGTGCAGATGTGTTTTCCATGGCTGGAAAGTTGGCTGCAGCTTTTTTGAAACAGGCAGAGACTTCTTTTCGGAAGGTGCCCGTTTGCCTTGCAGCGGAAGAAAGAAGTGTGATTGCAGCAGCACTTCTTGCTGCTCTTGTTACTGATACTGTGCTTGTGCTACCGCATGGTTTTTCAAAACGTGCCCTTCAGCAGATGCAGGATGTAACAGGTTTTTCTTCTGCGGTGGTCGACGTGGATAGAGAACTTCCATTGAAAACAGAATTGATTTTCTGTGATGAGGCAGCCTCTGATGTGCTATTCCCAGAAGTACATATTTCTGCCGATCAGGAACTTCTCCAGATTTTCACCGGTGGTTCCACTGGTGCTCCTAAAATATGGTCTAAAACCGTTGGGAATATATTTGGTGAAGCCATGTATATTGCTTCACGCTACCACATTGACAGCAGTGATATTGTCGTATCAACTGTGAGTCCATATCACATTTACGGCCTGCTCTTTTCCATTATGATCCCACTGGTTACTTCTGCTTCGGTTCTTGCGGAAACACCATCATTTCCACTTGAGATTGTGGAGTCGGTGCAGCAGCAATCAGCAACCATTCTGGTCAGTGTTCCTGTTCACTATCGTATTTTGACAGGGAAAACTGTCGGGACTACTCTTCGGCTGGCATTTTCTTCAGCAGGAATGCTTGAAAAAGAAGACAGCCTTGCATTCTCTTCCTGTAACAGCATTGGAGTAGTGGAAGTTTATGGTTCAACGGAAACGGGAGGACTTGCCAGCCGAAATCGATTGACAGGACAGGATTTTTTCAGTCCCCTTGAGCCTCTTGACTGGCAGATTCGGGAAGGTCGCTTTTATGTAAAGTCTCCCTTTCTGTCTCCTGATCTCATGGTGGACGAAGAAGGTTTTTTCCTCTCCGGTGATCGGGTAGAACAGGTCGGAGCTGATAGCTTTTCTCTCCATGGCAGGGCAGATGCTATAACCAAGGTGGGTGGTATTCGGGTTGATCTTGATGAGATCCGTGATGTATTACAAAAGCAACCGCAGATTGAAGAATGTGTGGTTGTTCCTATTCCTGCCAGGAGTGGAAGGGGTAATCTGATTGCAGTACTTATCAGAGGTGAGGAGATTGACATCGAACATCTGAAAAAAGTCATGATGGATCTGTTGGAGCCAGCCGCTCAACCAAAACGAATCAGAGTTGTAGCTGCTATACCGACAAATTCAAACGGTAAGTATGACAGGAAGGAGATTTGTAAGCTTCTTTCATCTTCCTAGTCTGTTTCCTTTATGTTGTGTTCTGCAACAGCTTCTTTTTTGTAAATGCCCCCCCCGTCAAAAAAAAGTACATTTACTGGATTTTCCAAGATAGTTGCGATATAATTTTAATGTGCTAAACGATGTTGTTTGCCTTGTGGAAATTGAAGTATTTATGCTTCGATACGTCATTGAATTTAATCAGACTGTGTAATAATGAAAAAATATCTTCATTTTGGATTCATCGTTATTTGTGCCCTGATAATAGTGAGTAATATATTCCTTTTTTTACATTCAAAAAAAGGAGGAGGGATTCTCTTTGAGCTTATTTCTGATATAACACCTGGTGCCATCGCCATGACAGAGATGTCTACTTATACCTCTGAGATAGGACAGTATTCAATACAAGCTGCGCTCTCAAAAGGTCATGATACTGATGCTCTTCAAAATTTGAAAAAGGCTGTTGAATTATTGCGTAAGCATGGCAAAATTCACTTGGAACATGAACAGCATATAGGTGTTGAGGAAAGTAAATCAGCAGAACTCTTGATAGAAAAAATAAATGTACTGGCCGAATCTGTTATCGTATTTTATCAGTTGGACTCAGATTGTGATTTGGAAAAGTTACAAACCAATGAGTTGAAAGTTGTTCATGAAGCAACATCTAATCTTCAGACAATTCTACTTTCGCACAAAGATATTCACTTGGAAGAATTAAGTGTAGCCCATACATTAATTAAGTCGAAAAAGAAAACTTTGAATACGGTTATTATTTCTTCAAGTATAATCTTGTTGATCATTTTTATTTCTATCTGGTGGATGACCATCATCGTTTATAATCGGTTTACGGAAGAGCAGAATAGCCAGCAAAAGCAGATTAAAGAGGATTTTATTAAAAGAGAAGAGATTGAAGAAAAACTTTCTCAAGCTAAAAAGATGGAATCCATTGGTTTGATGGCGGGTGGTGTGGCTCATGATCTGAATAACATTCTTTCAGGTGTTACCGGATATTCGGAATTAATTCTTTATGATCTTCCCGGGGATAATAAGCTTAGAAAACCACTTGAGGCTATTCATGACTCAGGATTGAGAGCCGCTGTTATAGTTGCGGATTTGTTAACTGTAGCCCGAAGTGCAGCAAGTACCAGAAAATTACAGAACCTGAATTCTTTAGCAGAAGAATATCTTGACTCTCCCGAATACATGGCACTTAAAGGTTTATACCAACAGGTTTCATGTCAGCGTCAACTTACCGCTGCCGATGCCTCTATTCTCTGCTCTTCTGTCCATGTGAAAAAATGTCTTATGAATCTCGTTACAAATGCAGTTGAAGCTGTTGCAGAAGATGGTGAAATTATTATCAGCACAGAAAATAAAACAATTACTGAAGAAGATACAGCTCAATATCATACAGAAAAAGGTGAGTACGTTGTCCTGAGTGTACAGGATAATGGATCTGGCATAGATGATGTGGATTTAGAAAGGATCTTTGAGCCATTTTATACAAAAAAAATCATGGGCAGAAGTGGAACCGGTCTCGGGCTTGCTGTTGTATGGAATACCATGAAAGACCATGATGGTGTTGTGCTGGTGAATAGCAATAACCGGGGAACATGCTTTCAGTTGTTTTTTCCCGTAACTCAAGAAAAGAAAGTAGTTCTTAAAAAGGAGAGTGGTAAAGAAGCGCTCACTGGAAATGGTGAACGTATTTTGCTTGTTGATGATGAACGCTCTTTGCGAGAAGTTGGCTACCAGATGTTAAAAATTTTAGGGTATGATGTTGTATCCTTAAGTTCTGGTGAACAGGCTGTCGAGTTTGTTAAGGAAAACAGGGTAGATCTTGTGGTTCTTGATATGCTGATGGATCCGGGCATGAATGGTTGTCGTACCTATGAAAAAATACTGGAAATATCTCCAGACCAAAAGGCTGTTATCGCAAGTGGATTTTCTGAGAGCGGTGATGTGAAAAAGGCACTTAAGCTTGGAGCCAGTGAATTTATTAGTAAACCGTATTCACGAGAACAGCTTGGACGAGCTGTAAAAAAAGCGTTGTGTACTCCCTGACAGATTCAGACAGGAAGTACACCTCTCTTTTCCCTTTTATTCTTGCACTGTCTCTTCCTGAAGCAGGCGTTTATTCAACTTCGCATTTACTCTGACTGTTTTAATGAGCACCAGAAGCAGTGGCAGGAGCAAAACAAAATATACTCCCGAAAAAAGAGTGACGAGATCTGGCTTGACAAGAGCTTTGTCAAGAAAAAACATCCCGAAAACCCAGAATGCAACCCCGGGACAGATAAGTGCGTAGGTCGCAGGGTTTTTCACCGCATCTTTAGAGCTGTCATCACTGATACCATGAACAAATTCTGGGAAATAGTTGTTCTGTCGCATGATCACGTATCCCAATATGCCAATGAATATCTGGATGGAAACAATGGAACTGCACCAGATAAAATAAAAGGCAGGTGAGCCGCCTCCATGAAAAAGAAAATGAAATCCGTGGTTGAGGCGAACCCCTGCAATGCCCAGCAGAGTAAGAATTGGGATCATAATCCAAAGACTTGCACTGGCTTCACGACTGACACCCTTATCCATCATGGCGTAAAAACCAATTATCAGATTCTTAACGGTGAGTAGAGCGGATACGGCAAAGAAGAAAATGGCAAAGAATGCGGCAATTCCTATCATTATACGATTTTCACTCATGGCCACTGGAGCTGCAAAACCAACGGCACTCATGGAAAAAGTAAATGAGGAGAGCATCTGGCTGAGAGAGTTGTTTTTGGAATGTTGAAAATGACCCTGGATAAGAACCTTTCCGTAATATCGATAGAATATTACGAGACCGTAGATTCCTGTTGCCAGAAAAGCAAGGAAGGCAAAGGGGAAAAGGTATTCAACAATATTCCATAAGCCCGGAACCAGCATTGCGCCAAGCACGAACATGACATTTATGGTCATGGTCAGTGTGAGCGGTATGGTCATAAGGGTTATTTCATTGTTGCTCTTTGTGAGTTCTTCAAAGCCTTCTGTTTGCTTGAATATCCGGTATTCTTTAATATTCCAGATGAGCAGTCGGAAATGATTAAATGCAAAATAGAGCATCAGGGCGTAGCATAACACTCCAAGAAATTGAGCAAACAATGATGCTGTACCAAGGTAGCTCCATACAGAATCAAAGGTTGGGATGGGAGTGTCCGGAATAGGAGTCATAAACATGAAAAAGATAAAAAAGGCCACGGTGAGGCCGCCATTACCCAAGGCTGAAAGGAAAAAAAATGGAGAATAGTTTTTACCGAGATTTTGTTTCATGGGACTTCCTTTAATTATTTTTAAGACGGTGAATAGATTAGTACGAATATGTGTACATGTGCTTACAAGGAAACGAGTACGAAAGCAAACTATTAAATACCTGGCATTTCTTTTTTATAAAAGGCAGTTTATATTTTTCGAAGGGAGAGGGCGATTCGTTTTCTCTTTGTGTCAATTTCAACTACCCGTACCAACACCTGTTGTCCCGCCTTCACAATTTCAGCAGGATCGCGTACAAATCTGTCGGCTAACTGGCTGATATGAATTAATCCATCCTGATGTACTCCGATATCCACAAAGGCACCAAAGCGGGTCACATTGGTGACTATCCCCGGGAGTCTCATTTCGCTAATAAGATCATCGATTTTGTTCACATCTTTGGCAAAAGCAAAGTTTTTGAATTCTTTGCGCGGGTCGCGTCCGGGTTTTGCCAGCTCGTCTAAAATATCATGCAGGCTTGGCAGGCCAAGAGTGTCTGAAACATATCTTGTAAGATTGATGCTCTCTCTTCGTTGCTGACTGTTGATTAAATCACTGATAGTGCATCCTGCGTCAGTTGCCATTTTTGTGACAGTTTTATACTGTTCGGGGTGTACCGCAGAATTATCAAGAGGATTTTCTGCATTATGGATGCGTAAAAATCCTGCACACTGTTCAAAGGCCTTTGCTCCAAGCCTGGGAACCTTCATTAACTCTTTTCTACTTTTAAAGGGGCCATGTTCATTACGATGGGTGATGATGTTGTCGGCCAGAACCGGACCTAATCCAGACACATAGGTGAGCAATTCACGTGATGCACTGTTGACTTCCACTCCAACGCTGTTAACACAGCTTACCACCACATCTTCCAGACCATCTTTGAGCTCTGTCTGGTTGACATCATGCTGATATTGGCCAACCCCGATTGATTTGGGGTCAAGTTTGACAAGTTCTGCCAGTGGATCCTGAAGGCGTCTTCCTATGGAAACTGCTCCGCGCACAGTGAGATCATGGTCAGGAAACTCTCTGCGGGCAACATCTGATGCTGAGTAGATTGATGCACCACTTTCATTGACGAGGGTGACAAGAATGTCTTCGGGCAGTTGCAGATTACAGATAAATTGTTCTGTTTCTCTTCCGGCTGTACCGTTCCCGATGGCAATGGCCTCAATAGTGTGTTCTTGACATTGTTTTCTTATGTTATCTGCTGCTTCCAGTTCTTTTTTACCTCCATGAGT
>DAOWDZ010000015.1 GCA_030638765.1 Desulfocapsa sp. | reverse complement strand
TTCTGCTGTTTTGGTCAACTCTTGTTTGGTTACGTCAGGGGTCATATTTTCCTCTTGCAAATGGAATAATCAGCCAGCAATGGCTGAAAGGACTGATAATAAATGATAGTTAAAAAGATCAGGCGAAAACAGCCTGTTTGGGTTGTTTTGGTCGGTCAGTGTTTGATAGGGGATACATACCATACTTATGGTGCCATGAAAGAACTATCTACAACATATAGTAGAATTCAACAAATTAGCAATTCACAAAATCCTTTAACTTAGAGATAAATCGTTCTATTCTGAATATCTTATTTTTTTTGTTTTTTTCATTGATTAAATATGCCAGGCGCAAACGACCACGTTGTGGTATATTGGTTTGCAATTAAGAAGTCTTCTTCATAATTCAGGTGCAGTTTTTCACACAAATGATACTGTTTCTAACCAAAAGACCATACAAGAGGAAAATATGAAATTTGAAACAGCAGCACTCCACAGCGGCCAACAAGTTGCCAGCGATACACTTGCCTGTGCAACACCCGTCTATCGTACCGCATCTTATCATTTCAAAAGCACCGAACACGCTGCAAATCTCTTTGCTCTCAAAGAACTTGGCAATATTTACACTAGAATCGGCAACCCTACTCAAGCCGTCCTGGAAGAACGCATGGCCATGCTTGAAGGAGGCGCGGCCTCTCTTGCTCTGGCTTCCGGCACATCTGCGATCTTCTACAGTATCATAAATATATGCCAGGCAGGTGACGAGATTGTAGCAGCCAACAACTTATATGGCGGCACCTATTCACAATTTGATTCAATCTTACCACAACTTGGAATCAAAGTTACGCTTGTCGACCCCAAAGATCCTGATAATTTCAAAAAAGCAATCAACAACAAAACAAGGGCTTTGTATTGCGAAACTGTTGGTAATCCAGGCCTCACCATGACTGACATCGAAGGAGTTGCAAAGATTGCTCAGGATCACAACCTGCCACTCATAGTCGATGCCACCTTCACTCCACCCTGTCTCTTTCGGCCCATCGATTATGGCGCTGATATCGTCATCCATTCCCTTACCAAATGGATTGGCGGTCATGGTACTGTTATTGGAGGGATTGTAACTGATGCCGGAAAATTTGATTGGACAGACCCTAAGTTTAACCTCTTTAATGAACCGGATACATCCTATCACGGACTTCGCTATGCTCACGATCTCGGTGAAATGAATCCAATAGCCTTTGCCCTTCGTATGCGCCTGGTTCCTCTTCGTAATCTTGGCGCCTGTATTTCTCCCGATAACTGCTGGTCTATTCTTCAGGGAATCGAAACATTAAGTCTACGCATGGAGCGACACTCTGAAAATGGTATGGCTGTTGCCCGATTTCTACAAAACCATACTGAGGTAGATTGGGTCAATTATCCGGGGCTTGAAGACAGCGAAAATCACAGCATCGCAAATCGTTTCTTAAAAAATGGTTTTGGCGGCATGGTGGCCTTTGGCATCAAGGGAGGTTTAACGGCTGGTAAACAGTTCATCGAATCCCTGGAACTGCTCTCCCATCTTGCAAATGTTGGCGATGCCAAATCCCTTGCTATTCATCCGGCGTCAACCACCCACTCTCAACTCTCTGAAGAACAGTTAGCCACCTCCGGCATCACAGCCTCCATGATAAGGCTCTCAATCGGTATTGAACATATTGATGACATTATTGCTGACCTGAACCAGGCACTGGAGAAGAGTTGAACGTAAGTAAAAAAACATTCAGCTATAAAACTGCTACCCAAAATCAGCAATTGGACAGTGGCCTCTCTCTAAACCCTATAACCATCGCTTACGAGACACTTGGCATTCTGAATGACAAAAAAGATAACGCCATTCTTATTTGCCACGCTTTTTCAGGTGATTCCCACGTTGCAGGCTTTTATGAAAATGACCCCAAACAGGAAAACCCCGGATGGTGGGACTTCATGGTTGGGCCTGGCAAAGGAATCGACACCAATAAATATTTTATTATCTGCTGCAATATCCTTGGCAGCTGCATGGGATCAACAGGCCCGTCATCCATATCTCCTGAAACCGGCAAACCCTATGGGTTAAAATTTCCGATGGTTACCATTGGAGACATGGTAACTGCCCAGAAACAGGTTCTTGATCATCTTGAAGTACAAAGCCTTCACTCTGTTATTGGAGGATCAGTTGGTGGAATGCAGGTTCTTGAATGGTGTGTGCGATACCCCGCAATGATCAGATCAGCAATTCCTATTGCTACAACAATGCGTCATTCTGCACTCGCCATCGCCTTTAATGAAGTTGCAAGACAGGCCATCATGGTTGATCCACATTGGAACAAAGGGGACTATTACCAAAGCCCGGGGCCGGATCTCGGCCTCGCCGTTGCCCGAATGATTGGACATGTCACTTATCTCTCAGATGAGGCAATGCGTCGAAAATTTGGCCGTAAACGTCAGGATAAAGAGGATTTTTCCTTTAACTTTGAAGCAAATTTTCAGGTAGAAAGCTACTTACGCTATCAGGGGTCAAAGTTTGCTCAACGCTTTGATGCTAATTCAGTTCTCTATATTACAAAAGCTGCCGATTATTTTGACCTTGCAGACAATATCAACACACAGGAAAGCCTTCAGGATCTTCAGGGCAGCCATTCTAAATTTCTTGTCATTTCTTACACCTCAGACTGGCTCTACCCGACATATCAGGCGAAAGAACTGGTTCAGGCACTAAAACGTACCGGGCAGGATGTTAGTTTCTGTGAAATTGAAGCCGATTGTGGCCACGACGCCTTTCTTATTGAAGACACCAGACTCACAGAACTTCTAGGAGGATTCCTCGATGGAATTGAAACCTCCTGACCAACTCCGTTTTGATCTCTCCATAATCGCCTCCTGGATAAAACCCGGAGCAAGGGTGCTCGACCTTGGATGTGGCCATGGTGATCTTCTGGCATGGCTCAAACATCACAAAGATATTCAGGGAACAGGCGTTGAACAGGATCCGAAAAAGGCGGCCACCTGTATTGGGCGAGGTTTAACTGTACTGCAAGGCGATTTGAGAGAGGAAGTTCAGGACTACCCGGACGACTGTTTTGATGTAGTGATCCTCAGCCAGACTTTACAGCAGGTATATCAGCCAGATGAACTCCTGAAATCCCTTGCCAGAATCGGAAAACAGGTGATAGTAAGCTTTCCAAACTTCAGTCATTTTTCTATTCGTCTGCAGCTCCTCTTCAAAGGGCAGGCCCCAAAAAGTACCGAACTCCCCTATTCATGGTACGATACGCCAAACATTCGCGTTATAACCCTTGAGGATTTCCGTAAATTCTCAAAAAATGTCGGCTACACCATCGTGAAAGAGTGTTCCATAAATACCAAAGACCAGAACAGAAGCGGTAAAATCGTTTCTCTTTTTTCAAATCTCCGTGCCACCTATGGCCTGTTTCTTATAGAAAAAAGTAAAACTCTCACACCATAACCAACCGGCTATTGCATACTACCCCCCCTCCAGTTAATAATAATTCTTGACGATTTGAAGCAAGGTGAACATCTTGTAGGTGAATTCTTTACATTTTGCAGCTAATCCTACAATACGACTCACTGGAATACCATGAAAGCCACAGAACAACGCCTGGAAGAACACCTTATAACCACAAAACCCTACTACCTCCCCTCTGGGAAAGAGGTGGAAATTGCAATGGTAGCCCATAAAAATGGCCTCCCCCTGCTCTTAAAAGGCCCGACCGGGTGTGGAAAAACACGATTTATGCAGTTTCTGGCCTGGAAGCTCAAACTTCCTTTAATTACAGTGTCCTGCCATGATGATCTTTCAACCAGTGACCTTGTTGGTCGTTTCCTCATTCGTTCAGGCGAAGCAGTTTGGACAGACGGCCCTTTAACACTTGCAGTCCGGGCAGGAGCCATCTGTTATCTCGATGAGATCGTCGAAGCCAGAAAAGACACCACAGTGGTAATTCACCCGCTTGCGGATGATCGCAGAGAACTTCCTGTGGAGAAACTTGGCGAACTTCTAAGTGCCCCTCCCGAATTCATGATCAGTGTTTCTTACAATCCGGGTTATCAAAGC
>DAOWDZ010000077.1 GCA_030638765.1 Desulfocapsa sp. | reverse complement strand
CGTAGAATGCTGATAAGGAATGTTCTATCATGTGCATCGGGAATCCCACCTTGCCGAGACCTGCACCAGTTAGTCCGTTTAAGGCAAGGGTTGCGGTCCACATAAGATCTGCTCTGGCCTGATAGTCATCAGGTTTTTCCAGAACCCTGTTGCAACTTTCCATGGCGTTTATAACGAGTCCTTCCATGAGCCTGTCCTGGACTGGAGTGTATGGGTCTTCTGTTGTGAAATAAAATTCAAGGACATGGGCAACTGCATCGACTGCACCATAGGCTGTGTAATCTTCTGGAACTGTACAGGTAACTGTTGGATCAAGAATAGACGTTTTGGGGAACAGGCGCTTATTGCCAAATCCAAATTTCTGTGAAGTGGCATCATTTGTTATGACCATTCCTGAATTCATTTCAGATCCAGAGGCAGCAAGGGTGAGAACAGTCGTTAAGGGCAACGGTGATTTAACACTTTTCTTTCCTGTGAAGAATTTCCACACGTCATGCTGAACGGTGGCCCCCGCACAGATGGCTTTTGCTTCATCAATGACAGAGCCGCCTCCAACGGCGCATACAACTTCACAGTCAGTATCTTTTGCAAGCTGTATCCCAAGGTGTACGTGGGATAGAACAGGGTTTGAACGTACACCTTCATGTTCAGTGACTACTGCGCCAGCAGTTTGAAGTGATTCAATAACCTGATCGTAAAGACCATTTTTCTTAATAGATCCGGTACCGTAAACAAGAAGAACCTTTTTACCAAAAAGGATGGTTTCCTCGCCAATTGAAGACACGGTGTTTTTCCCGAAAAGGATTTTTGTCGGATTATGAAATACGAAATTCTGCATGGATTATACCGGGATGAAAGTGATTAAAAAATTAAGGACTTGTCTTGTAAAGTTCTTGAGTTGAAAACCGTGAAAAAGATTGTGTTAAATCAATGAATTCATCGAGGTCTAGCATTTCTGCACGGACTGTCGGGGAAATTTGTGCTGCACTGATGGCCTCTTTGGTCATCTCTTTTTCAATCTTTTTGTCGCCCTTGCTGTGTTCATTGAAAAATCTAGTGGAAGAAAGCGTGTTGAGAAGCGTTTTTCTGCGTTGGCTGAATGCTCCACGCACAATTTGTTGAAAGAGAACTCTGTCATATTGTCTTGAATTAATAGAAGCAGTATCCGAAAAATCAATGGAGACAACCACTGAATCAATTTTGGGACGCGGGTGAAATTCTGCTGGTTTTAACGTAAGCAGTGATTTCACTGTCGCACAACTTCCCAATAAAACAGTGGGGATGCCGTATTGTTTGGTTCCGGGTTTTGCTGTCAATCGGTCGGCGACTTCTTTTTGAAGCATGATTGTTGCCCAGTCCATTTTTTCCTGATGTTCAATTAACGTAAATAAAAATGGATTGGAAATGGAGTAGGGGAGATTGGCCATGATCTTCAATGGGCCATTGCTGAGTGTGTACAATTCGTCAAAATCAGCTTTCAGGATATCCTGATGAATGAGGGTGACATTGTCAGGCAGGTCATCCTTTTTTCTATGAAAACGGACAATGCCACTGTCTATTTCAAGCCCAAACACCTGTGATGCAAGTTTCGCAATTGGTTGAGTAAGGGCCCCAAGGCCAACACCAACCTCGATAATAATGTCATCTGGTTGGATTCTTCCACAGCGAGCAACAGCTTCAGCTGTGGCTTTGTTGACAAGAAAATTCTGACCAAGTTGTTTTTTAGGAGCAAGATTTTCTTCTCTAAGGGATTTTCTGGTTTCACCGTATCGTGTCATGATTTCTTCTTATCTTTTTTTGTTTTAATTTTTTTGGCGCGAAGAATATGCCTCTGCCTTCTTTTTTCCCTGATTTTGAGGAAGAGTCTTAGGGTGAAGAAATACCAGAAAATGGCTGTTGGAATAGTTAAAATCAATCCACCACTTAACATGACAATGATTATTTCGGACCCCTGACTTGCAAGCATCTCGATGGATTCCTTAAAACTGTGTTCTGAGATGATAACATTTAAAATACGATGAATAGTGTCCCAGGTCACAGTGTAAGGCGTTATGAAGTTTCCAATTACCATGCTCAGATAGTAGATCGGTATGTAGGTAAATGGATTGCTGATGACAAGGCTTGAGAACAGTCCTGCCATGGCAGATGTTCTGGTCAATACACAGACTGCTATTATCCCTATGGTATGGAAAGGCATAATCGGCATGGTACCTATCAGGGCACCAATGCAGGCACCCCAGGCGATGTCGTTGGGTGCACCTTTAATCCTCAAAAATTTGAGGTAATAGAATTTTTTAAGTCGTGTAAAGTTCATTTATTAATTAAGCCGAAAATAATGTTGTACAATAAGACTGTTTGTTAGAAGATTATATACATAATAAGCTGAATGTGAAATCCGAAAATGATTTTGGCTTACTTCTTATTTCTTTATGGTGCCAGGATATGTTTTTTACTTCTTTTTTCACGGATTGTTTTGAAAAATTTTAGTGATAGAAAATAACTGATAATGGTGAATGGCAGAGCTAGAAGTGAGCCACCGATCACAAGAACTATTGCAGCTTCATAACCGAGTCCAGTTAGAGCATTGACTGATTCCAGTAAGCCGGGCTTGGCTAGCAAAATATCCAAAACCAATTTCATTCTATCCCAGGTGAAGGTATAAGGTGTTACAGCATTTCCAATGATTATTGAGAGATAGTATTGAGGAATGTAAGTGAATGGATTGCACACCACAACACTTGCAAGCATGGCAGCAATGGTTGAAGTTCTGGTGACGAAAGTGACAAAAATATTAAGAATCGTGTGAAATGGCATTATGGGGGTGATTCCGAGAAAGACCCCAATGGCTGTACCCTTGGCTAAATATTGAGGGTTGCCCTTGAGTCGTATGAATCTAAAATAATAATAACGGATGGTTCGTTTAATATTCATGGAGTGTCACGAGAGCACCGAACGGCAATAAACATCACTGTCATAGGAAAAGTTGGATTTGTTTTTATACGCATGGACACCGGCAAGAGCTATCATGGCAGCATTGTCAGTACAGTGTTTCGGGCTCGGGATAAATAATGTGTTGTTCTCTTCCCGGCAGCGTTTCTCCATGAGCTGTCTTAAACTTGGGTTAGCTGAGACTCCTCCTCCTAAAACCACAGTCCGTATGTTTTGTTGAGAAGCTGCCAGGAGTGTTTTTTCAGTAAGTATTTCCACTGCCGCTTCCTGGAATGAAGCACAGATGTCGCCAACGTGTAAAGGATTGTTCTTTTGTTTCTCTCTGTTGCAGTGATTAAGGACAGAGGTTTTCAATCCCGAAAAACTAAAATCAAGGGAACCTTTTTCGAGCCATGAACGAGGGAATTTAATGGCATCACTTTTACCTGATTGTGCTTCACGTGAAATAATGGGGCCACCGGGATAGGAAAAACCAAGAAGTTTGGCTACTTTGTCAAAAGCTTCTCCTGCAGCATCGTCTCGTGTTCGGCCTAAAAGTGTGAAGTCTGTAAAGCTATCTGCACGATAGATAGAACTTGTTCCTCCGGATACCACGAGAGCAATATAAGGAAATTTTGGGTGTTTTTCCTCAAGAAATACAGAAAGGATATGACCAGCCATATGGTCAACACCGACACAGGATGTGTTATTCACATAGGAGAGTGCCTTGGCATAGGAATAACCAACCAGTAAAGAACCAATGAGGCCTGGTCCCTGTGTAACAGCAATAAGATCAATATCGGTAAGTGTTACGTCGGCTCGAACAAGAGCTTCATTGACAACGGGAACAATGGATTCGAGATGACTTCGTGATGCAAGCTCAGGGACAATTCCACCAAAACGTGAATGGATCTGATCCTGGCTGGTGAGTATAGATGAGAGTAGAGTGGTCTCATCTTTTAGTACTGCTGCTGCAGTATCATCACAGGAGCTTTCGATTCCTAATGTCAGCATAATTGTATCTGTTGTGTTTTCTATCGTTCTTGCCTGCAGAATAAATAACTGCTAGCGTAAAAGGTATAATCAGGGTAAGAGGATGCCAATATATTAGTCCTTTTCAGCAAAGTCAATGGTATGGAAAATATAGTGCTGACGGGGATACTTGTCACCATCAATATCTTCCAAGTATGAATCTATGACCCAACAAAAGCCACTATTAAGAGATACCAATGAACTGGTTGATATGTTTTCAAGAACCATCTCATACCTTCGCCTTTCTGTAACAGATCGCTGCAATCTTCGTTGTGTATATTGTATGCCCGTTGATGATGAGAAAGGACTTGAAGTCCTGCAACATGAAGATCTGCTCAGCTATGAAGAATTACTGCGTATTGTGCAACTTGCCGTAGGGATGGGGATGAATAAGATCCGTCTTACGGGTGGTGAGCCATTGGTTCGTAGGGGGGTGATGGGTTTTATTCAATCACTCTCTCGGATTGATGGGCTTGATGAAATTCGACTAACCACAAATGGCGTACTTCTTCACGAGAAAGCTGCCGGATTGTATGAGGCTGGAATTCGTAAGTTGAATATTTCGCTCGATTCCATGCGACCTGAACGTTTTAAGAAAATCACAGGAGTCGATTTGTATCATAAGGTCTGGCGGGGAATCGAAACGGCAGAACGTCTGGGGTTTGATGTTAAGTTGAATGTGGTTGCCATGAAAGGGGTTAATGACGATGAGTTCGTTGATTTTGCAAGACTTGCGGTCGAAAAACCCTACCAGGTCAGGTTTATAGAGTTTATGCCAGTGGGTGACAAGTCCACATGGAATGAAGCTTCATATATTTCTTCAGCGGATCTGAAAGAACAAATTGCAGAATTTGGTGTTCTTGAGCCACTTCCCGGTTGTAAGATGGATGGGCCTGCAAGGGTATACTCATTGAGCACTGAGGATGGTTTAAAGGGAAGGGTCGGTTTTATCAGCCCGATCAGCCATCATTTTTGTGATACATGCAATCGCCTGCGCCTTACTTCAGCCGGCAGGTTAAGGGCTTGCCTGCTCCATGACAGAGAGGCAGATTTGAAGAAAATATTACGAGATGGTGCAACAGATGAGGAAATAAAAGGGCTTATCAAGCAAACTATCCTCGATAAGCCCAAGGGGCATACTCTTGCAGAAGATCAGGTTAAGTGCAGTGGGCAGATGTCACGCCTCGGCGGTTGATTCCTCAGATCTTGGATAGGAACCGAGCCATTCAAAGTATGAACAAAGTGCGGTCAGTGTTTTGCAGCATTCTTTGATGTTTTCATCCTCAATATGTTCCATGAGATCCAGAAAGAAGAGGTATTTCCACTGCTTCCCTTTAATTGGTCTCGATTCAATTTTAGCAAGATTAATTCCGGCACGGGCAATAACGCTTAAGATTTCATTCAAGGCACCGGGGCGATCCATATGGCCAAGGAGCAGAGATGTTCTGTCCATGCCGCTCGGTGATGGTGATTCCTTGCCAATGACCAGAAAGCGTGTTGTGTTGCCGCTATAGTCCTCAATTCCTTTTACTACAACGCGAAGGTCGTAGGTCTTAATCGCCAGTGATGAGGCTATTGCTCCGATGTTGGGGTTTTTGGCAGCCATCTGGGCCGCAGCTCCCGTTGAAAAAACTGGCAGAGTAGGGCATGAAGGTAGATGTTTGCGGAGCCACTCCCGGCATTGAGCAAGGGGCTGAGTATGGGAGGCAACTGTCTGAATATCATTGATATCACCTGATTGACATACGAGGTTATGGGTGATTTCCATTCGTACTTCGCCACAGATTTTTGTGCGATATTTCATGAATGAGTCAAGGGTGGAAAAAACAGCCCCCTCAATGGAGTTTTCCACGGGAACGATTCCATATTGTACCCTCCCTTTTTCCACTTCTGAGAACACATCTGCAATGGATTCCATTGGACTGTATGTGGCAGAATTACCAAAATACTTCACACCTGCCAGGTGAGTGAATGTAGCTTCGGGACCAAGGTAAGATACGTTGATTTTTTGTTGAGAGAGTCTGCAGGTAGTGATAATTTCATGAAAAATTGAATGAAGCGACTTGTCAGGAAAGGTACCCTTGTTAAGCTCATTTAACCTGTCATAAATTTGTCTTTCACGTAATGGGTCCCACTTGGCACGTTTACTTTCATCTTTTAACTGACCAATGGATTTGGCAAGGGCGAGGCGTTCTTTAAGGAGTTCAAGAATAGTGTTGTCAAT
>DAOWDZ010000236.1 GCA_030638765.1 Desulfocapsa sp. | reverse complement strand
TATTGTAAAGATCCTGAAAAAAATTGCGAAGAGTTCTCTCTTTTATGGTTGGAAACTCTCGACAGATTTCTTCAAAATGACGAATTTTTTGACAAAAGAGGTAAATTTTTCTGGAAGCGCCCTGGAGTCTGTGTTGAAGGGTGGGGGCATCTAACTGTTCCTGTCGGATGAGGATGAATGTTTTACCATCCCGATAACTGAGAGGCGGGTGAGATGAGTCGCGTTTGCCATGAAAAACATGCCAGGTTTCAATCTTGTTAACCACTGTCTTCCATCGTTTTCGCTGGACAGTGCGATCACCACGATAATCCTTGATAAGCATATTGAGATTTCGAAGAAGTTTTTCAGGAAAGAGTTTCTTGTTTTTCGCATGTTGGGTTACGGCAAGAATACCATAACGTTCAGGGTCTTTGGCCACAGGAGAGCCGTATCCTAGGAAAAATGAAGCTGCTGTGAGGGGCGTATAGGGAAGTACAAAATCAAGCACTTTCAATGTCTCCTCAATTTCTTCCATGGAGCTCCCTGGGAATTCAGTAATGAGATTGCCATCGAGTCTTATATGAGCTTCGGCACTCTGTCGCATGGCCGCTATATTTTCTATTGCAGTGGTTCCTTTCTGCATCTTCTTCAGGAGGCTGGTTGATAACGATTCGATACCCACCTGGATTGTTGAAAGACCTCCTTGACGATACCGTTTGGGCGTATCCGGGTCAGTTATGACTCGTACTTCAGCAAAAAAATCGTAATCTGTTTTTTCTGTGGCCAGGGTGTTGAAAAAGATATCGGCCTCTTTTGGTGGCAGGGCGTTGTCTGTAAAGCAAAAATCAAGGCACTGGTGGCGTTCACTTTGCCGGGCAATCTCTTTCAGGAGAGTTGTCGCTGTTTTCCACCGATATCCACGCCATTGAAGGTTCAAATTACAGAAGGTACACTTGTTCCACCAGCATCCTCGTGAAAATTCAATGGGAAGAACTGGAACAAAGGGCTGGCTTGGGAAAACATGGCGCATTTCCTGAAAATAGGGATTGAAATCCGGAACTGGCAACTGATTGAGATCGGCAATTCCTTTACAACTGCTTTTTATCTCATTAACCGTCTTTAAACTCATAATATGGGGCGGCAGGGTGTCTGTATCTTGTGGATTATGCAGAGAGTGACAGAGCTGTGCAAGTGCATCTTCGCCTTCGCCACTTATCACATAGTCTATCTGGGGAAAGCTCTGGAGCAGAGATTTACCGATCTCACCAACACATCCTGATCCACCGACAACAATGGGTAGATCAGGAAAACGTTTTTTTATCCTGTCTGCTGCTGTGAGTGATGAGATCAGCTGGTTAAAACAGATTGAAAATCCGATTAGATCGTAGGATTTAAAATCAATACTTTTAATCCATTCTTCAAGTGCTTTTTCAAGTTGCTGTTTACAGGTCTCAAAATGCAGATGTTGTAATTGTTTTTCCTGTCGGCAACTCGTGTAAAAGAGCTCTTCTGCATGTGGCTGTTGCTCAGGAAAAAGCAGCGGACTGTACAATGCTTCTCCTGCCCAGCTGTTTTTTGCAAGATAATGATAGATCTCTGTGCCAATTGCAGAAGCGGCTGCAAGATAGGGGTGGAAAAGTGTTGTTGTGATCGCATCGCTTTCATGTGTATCAAGCCAGCTTTTAAGAGTTGCAAGCTGAATGGACGGGCGATTAAAGATTGACCAGGGCATGGAGATAAGCCCCAGTCGAAAAGGTGTTTTCGTATCCATTACTGACGAATAATTTCTGTGCCTTCAGGGGGCGTGAACTGAAAAAGATGGTTCATGAGCTCTGTATCGTTTGTATCGAGAGTATTGACAGAAAGTTTACTGAAATTCAGGACGGTCAGAGTGTCAAAGTGATCACGAATTTCTATTCGTCTGATAAGGGAATTTTCTGTCACCCAGAGGTGAATCGCCGCTACCTGAGACTGTTTTGCTTTCGGGATGATTTTAATGATGCTGACTCTGTCCTGTGACGATTCTTCATGGTCAGCCGGCAGGATGGTGAAATCTTCAATCAGGTTGCCTGTTCCGATGAAAAACGAGAAGGTAAGATCCTGTTGCAAAGCATCGGCAGGAGTTACTATCATCTGCTGCATTGACTCAAAATACATGGAGAAAGTAACGCCGTTACTCACCAGGACCTGCTTGTCAGGGAATGAATAATTCCAACGCATCTTTCCTGTTTTCTGGCCGTTCTTTCTGGTTTTAATGAAAAAAGCCTGACCACTGCCTTTTTTAGGGCGACCACTCAGTTGCCCTCGGGTGTCCTGAGTAAAATCAAAACGTAATGAATCGATGGCATCGAAGTGATTTTGTAATCGTATGGCCACAGCTTCGGGTGATTCGGCAGCCATTGCCGGTAGCGATACAATAAAAGATATAAAAAACAGAAAAGCCGGTAAAATACGATTTATTTGACAAGTTTTCATGCAAACATGAGCTCCATAGGACGGGAGAAAATTCGTTCAGCCACTTTTCTGGCTGTTTCTGTGCTGTCAGAAACATAGTAATCACGAGAAACCACGCCTTGATTTGAGACAATATCAGGATTACGAAGAAGGAAATCTTTTACATATTGGGCGGTTTCAATGGAAGAGTCAATGAGATTTACCCGTTTGCCTATTCGGTGTTGAATCAGGTGTTTTAACAGGGGATAATGGGTGCAGCCCAGAACCAGAGTATCGATCTGTTTGTCTTTTAAGGGGTGGAGATAACGACGCAGGATCATTTTTGTTTCCCGGTGGTTCAACCAGCCCTCTTCCACAAGTGGTACCAGCAGTGGACATGCTTTCTGGAAGATTTTAAAATCTGAATTTCTGGCAGCAATTTTCTTCTGATATATTTTACTCTTAACCGTTGCTCTGGTCCCGATAATTCCGATACGTCCGGTTTTACTAGTTGCAATGGCACGATCAGCAGCCGGAGTGATCACTTCAATAATGGGAACCTGGAACTTTTCACGAAGTGTTTCTGTTGCCACAGAGGATGCGGAGTTGCAGGCAATGACGATTATCTCAGCACCTTTGTCGAGCAGAAACGCAGTGTTTTGAATGGAGTAGTCGATGATAGTTTTTGGACTTTTTGGCCCGTAAGGGGTGCGTGCAATATCACCGAAGTACACGAGTGAGTAATCGGGCAGTAACTGTTCAACGGCACGGGCAACAGTCATGCCGCCGACACCTGAATCAAAAATACCTATCATGAATATGAGTACCGGCTAATTGTTTGTGTGGTTGTTATCTTTGATAAATGACTTGTCTGATAGTATATCGTAACGTGTAAAAGTCAAGATCTGAGCGGTTTGTGGACGATATCTTCTTGCTGTCCTGTAGCTTTTCTCTGAATCGTCCAGGAGGAGTTGACAGGCATAAAGCTGCGCATTACATTAGCTGAAACTTCAGGGGTAGCTGATCCCTGGTTTGCGGTCATTAAAAGATATAATAACAGAGTACAGAGAGTGTAGCGGAGTGAGAAATGCCAGTATACGAGTATGAATGTCCAGCGTGTGAAAAAATTATCGAAGTTCAACAGCGGATGTCTGATGATCCTTTGACGGTCTGTCCTGACTGTGCAGGGCCTGTGAAAAAAATTATGTCCATGAGTTCTTTTACGTTGAAAGGTGGTGGTTGGTATGCAGATGGGTACTCCTCCGCAAAACCTGAAACAAAGAAAGATGCAACGAGCACTAAGCCTGCTTCAAAATCCAAGAAAAAAAGTGAAAAAGTCACAACAGCCGCAGCAAGTTCATAGCCGCTAACCGTGTATGACCATGGCATCTCCGTACGAGTAGAATCGATACCCCTTTGCTATCGCTTCCCGATAACTTTCCATCAAGGTTTCACGACCACAGAGTGCCGAAACCAGAAAGAGCAGCGATGATTCAGGTAAATGGAAGTTGGTGATGAGATTGTCGATCACCTTGAATTCATATCCGGGCATTATGTAGAGTCTGCACCAGTCTTCTCCTGCCTGTACGTCACCGTTTTCATCGGCCATAAATTCCAGGGTTCGTACCGTGGTGGTACCCACTGCCCAGATTTTACCTCCGGATCTTCGTACTCTGTTTATTGTATCAGCAGTTGCTTGTGATACCGAAACGTATTCCTGATGAATTTGATGATCACGGATATCTTCACAACGGACGGGGGCAAATGTTCCATGTCCAACGTGCAGAGTAATCTGGGCAAAATCCACACCCTTATCCTGAATGGCCTTTAACAGTTCTTTTGAAAAATGAAGACCAGCGGTGGGTGCAGCCACGGCACCCGGCGTATCAGCATAGACGGTTTGATAGCGTTCTCTGTCCGTATCCGTGGTACCATCTTTTCGGCTGATATAGGGAGGCAGGGGCACCTGACCGTAGTTTTCAAGAATAGTAGAGAGCTCTTTATTGCTATCGTAACTGAGTTCAATACTCACCTTACCGCCATCAAGAAGTTCTAATACCTTTGCTTTAAGATCCGGTCCAAGAAAAAGGAAACTGCCCGGTTTAGGACGTTTGGAACTTTTAATAAGGGCTATGACTTCTGCGCGTTGTTTCTCATTGCTCCGTACGGTTTCCAGGGGATAGGATAATAAAAACACTTCAACTTTACCGCCACTTTCCTTGTGTCCGTAAAGACGTGCCGGGAAAACCTTTGTATTATTTACAACCAGCAGATCACCGGGATTCAACAGATCAATAATCTGATGGAAATGAGTGTGTTTTCGTTTTCCATTTGTACGATTAAGGATAAGAAGTTGTGAATTTACCCTGGCATCCGCCGGATGTTGGGCGATATTCTCCTGGGGGAGAGTGTAGTTGTAGGCCTGAAGAGAGAATTCCTGTTGCATGCGTTTTTAGCTAAGTGTAAATTGAAAATATAATGTGGAATAAGATACTCATAAATTATTTGAACGAATACCTCTGAAAAACGTCTTCCTACCATGATACTTGTCATTTGTGCAACAGAATTTGAGCTTCAGGCATTGCTCGATCAAAAGCTTCCTGCAACGGATGAGTGGACCACTCTTGTTACCGGGGTCGGCATGGTGGAAACAACTTTCAGTTTGACTCGCTTCCTGGAAAAACGTCGGGTAGATAAAAAACAGAAAATAGATGCTGTTTTGAACTTTGGAGTGGGGGGAGCATATCTCACTGCTGGAGAGCAGAAGGTTGATCTGCTTGAAATCTGTCTTGCGGTAAGGGAGACTTTTGGTGATCTTGGCATCTGCTTTCCTGATCGTGTAGAACCTCTGGCAGAGCATTTATTGCATAAAAGACAGTATAATTTTGATTCTGATTTACTCGACAGGGCAGAGACTCTTTTAAGCAATCAGAACCTCAAGGTATGGCGGGGCAACTTCGTCACTGTTTGCGGAGTGAGTGCCACTGCAAGTCGTGGTGCAATGCTTATGCGTCAACATGATGGAATATGTGAAAATATGGAAGGGGCGGCGGTCGCAAGAGTTTGTGAAGAGTATAACCTGCCTCTTCTTGAGATGCGTACAATTTCTAACTTTGTCGAAGAGAGAGATCTCGGTCGCTGGAAACTACATGAGGCCTGTGATGGGGCAGGAAGGGCTGCGGCCATTCTTCTCAAGGGTTTGAAAAACATATGACGACACCATTAACGCTTGGCTATTCCCCCTGTCCAAATGACACGTATATATTCTATGCACTCACACATGGTCTGGTGGGGCTTGATGATATTCAACTGGAAACACCTGCTCTTGAAGATGTGGAAACACTGAATTCATGGGCTGTTGCCAAAAAACTCGATATTACCAAACTCTCTTTTCATGCATTGGGACATGTGTTGGATGAATATTGTGTTCTCTCAGCAGGTTCTGCCCTTGGTCGAGGTTGTGGGCCGCTTCTTGTGGCAAAACCTGGTTTCGATACTGCTCAATTAGGTGATGCAAAGATCGCAATACCGGGGAAGCTGACCACTGCAAACCTTCTTTTTCGTATGTATTCACCACTGTCGAGTAATCTTGTTGAGATGCGCTTTGATGAAATTATGCAGCAGGTGGCGGATGGAAAAGTGGATGCTGGAGTTATTATTCATGAAAGTCGTTTTACCTATGTTGAACATGGTCTGCTCTGTTTGCAGGATCTTGGCACATGGTGGGAAGAAACCTCAGGTCATCCGATCCCATTGGGATGTATTGCTGCAAAACGATCTCTTGGCAAAGAACGAATAAAGAAGATAGACAGGGCCATACGGGACTCCATAGTCTGGGCCGATGAACATCCTGATAAGTGTCTTTCCTATATTCAACATTATGCACAGGAGATGGACAAAGAAGTGATGCAAAATCACATAGGTTTGTATGTAAATGACTTTTCAAAGGATCTTGGGAGAGAAGGAATGGCTGCTATTGAAAGTTTTCTTCACTTAGGGCGTAGAGCTGGTATCCTTCCCGTTCTTCCTGAATCGATTAGTTTGCTGATATGACAAATTTTACAAAAGTACCTATTATGGCATGTCTGCTGATCGGCGGTCGCAGCTCTCGAATGGGACGTCCCAAGCATCTGATAAAAGGAGTAAACGGGAAGACATGGATCGAGAATACGGTGGAACTTCTACAACCATTCACTGATACGATTGTTCTTTCAGGATGTGGAGATGTGCCCGGAAATCTTGCATCACTTACTCGTATTGCAGATGTTCCGGATGTGCAGGGGCCCCTCACTGGAATTCTTGCTGCGATGCGCTGGAATCCTGAATCCTGCTGGTTACTGCTGGCATGTGACATGCCCAATATCACATCAACTGCTCTGGAATGGTTGTTGGCAACCAGAAAGTCGACTTCTTGGGGAACAGTGCCGCGCCTGAAAGAAGATGGTTTTGTTGAGCCTCTTCTTGCTATTTATGAACCGCAGGCCAGGGAATACTTTGAAGATCTCTGTTCATCCGGAATCCTGAAGATTTCCATGATTACCAGACGTTCAAAGATAGAAACACCGGTCATCCCGCAGGAAATCTGTGACGCATGGAGTAATATCAACACTCCTGGTGAGTTGTCTCAATCCTTACAATTGCTACTATAATAAATGGAAAACCGAAGATGTTCCATCTGGCTTGATCGTATCCTGGGATCTGTTCTTGTTGGATTAGGGGTTCGTTTGGCAATGCTGGATAACCAGAATGCATAATGCTGTTTACGCTGTTGTGCGCATATGTATATCGTGGTAATATACGTATATGGTTAGGGTAGATACAACAAAAGGCTTTCAGTGGGATCGTGGCAATGAGCGCAAAAGCTTAGATAAGCATAGTGTTTTTAAGGAAGAAGCGGAGCAGGTATTTTTTAATCAACCGTTGTTACTGCTTGAAGATAATGGCCATTCTCAAGAAGAGAGGAGATTTCACGCTTTAGGGAAAACTGATAATAATCGTAAATTGCATATCACTTTCACAATTCGAGAAAGAAAAATAAGGGTGATCTCTGCTAGACCTATGCATAAAAAGGAGAGAGCAAGTTATGAAAAAAATTCCAGTGTTTAAAACAGAAGAAGAGGAAAGAGTCTTTTGGGAAGAACATGATTCAACAGACTATCTGGATTGGAGTAACGCAGATCGGGTTGTTTTTCCCAATCTGAAACCAACTACTAAAGCAATCTCCTTGAGACTTCCTGAGTCTATGCTGGCGCAAATTAAAGTGGAAGCAAACAAGCGAGATATTCCCTATCAATCATTAATGAAAATGTGGCTTAGTGAACATTTACCTCATGCTTTATAGATATTTACAGTGAAAACACAGTTAATAGAGCGAGTTTTGAATGATACCTGTTTGCATATTTACAATGCCTGATACGTTAAATTCATACCCGCGTTTCTGAGGTGAAGTAAGTGACAATTGAATCATGGCTATTGTATCTGATACTGGTACTTGCAGCCACAGCAACACCGGGCCCGGCAATTTTATTTATTATAAGTACCTCAACGATATATGGCTGGAAAAAAGCTTTCTATGCAGCCATTGGTAATATTACCGGCCTCTTCTGTCTGGGTATTGTTGCAATCACAGGCCTTGGCACGTTACTGGAAACATCTGTAACCTTTTTTAATGTTATTAAGTACGCCGGTGCGGCATATCTGGTATATCTGGGTTTGAAGCTAATTCTTAAGAAACAATCTGCGTTGCCTTCCATAAAAGAAACGGCCGGTACTGCAGATATTTCCTCGTCAAAGTTGTTTTTTCAGGCCATGGCAGTTGCCATCAGTAATCCAAAGGCGATTGTTTTCCTCACTGCTCTGTTTCCACAATTTGTAAGTGTTAAAGAGCCATTGATCCCACAATTCACAATACTGATGTGTACGTTGATGTTTTTCTCTTTTCTGGCATTAATGGTGTACGCCTTGATGGCACAGAGAATGAAAGGTTGGCTTAGTCAATCTGAAAGAATGCAGAACTTTAATCGGGCAACGGGCTCTGTTTTTATCGGATTTGGTGTGTTGCTTGCCGGGTCTGCCAACAAATAAAATACGTTTAAGAGTTTGGAGTTTAGTATGTTTGAGATTGCTGATACCCCAAAACCACCATACTTTGCTGTTATTTTCACATCTCACCGGGTGAATGGCGATCATGGGTATGGTGAAATGGCAAATAAAATGGTGAAACTGGCAGGACAACAACCCGGATTTCTGGGCATTGAATCAGCAAGAGACAGTGTCGGAATTACAGTGTCATACTGGTCAGATCTTCAGTCGATTGAATCCTGGAAACAAAACGTTGAACATGCTGCTGCTCAGAAAAAGGGAAAGACAACATGGTATGAAGAGTTTAAAATACGGATCTGTAAAGTTGAATCGGATTCTGATTTCAGCCGTGAGTCATTGTAACTTTTTATGACACCCCAAGTATCTCCGGCCAATCTGCAAGAGAAGAAAGAATTTTTCGTTCCTTCTCACCGACTTCAGGTTGCATAATCAGTTGAGCAAGTTGCTTGCGGTATTCGGCCAGCGTTATTCCACAATCTGCATCCGGATTAGTGATACGATTTAATCGAAACTCATTCCAGCGTTTACTTTCCTCCTTTGATAGTGACTGTGGCCAATTTCTGGCACGATAGCGAAACAACATCTCTAAAACGCGTGGATCGTCAAAAATCATCCGGGTTTGCGCCAGATCTTTTATTGACATATCGTGAATGTCATCCATCATTGATCGGTCCCTGCCCGAGAAAAATCCTCCTCCATATAAATTTTGATCTGGATCAGTGATGACCGGAAAATCTTGATCTCCGTGAACTTGCTGTATTTTTCTGGTCAGATCCGGCATGCCTCTGAGTTGTGCCGCATGTTTTTCTGCATCCTTGAGATTTATCTGCCAGCGTTCTGCTGCCTCCGGGGTGAGAGTACTAACTGGAACCACAACCGGACATTTATTGATATGAATTGTTTTTAAAGGGATACGTTCCACACCCTCAGGCAGATCCTTGGCGGGAGTAAAGAGCCGTTTTTGGATTTCTTCCACTGGAAGAGTGAGCAGAGGATCCGGATCATGGTGTAAGTCATATACAATAACACCGTTTTTGTTTGTTGGATGAGCTGCCAGAGGAATAACAGGAGATATGCAGCCCAGTTTTGCAGGGTACATGGATGATACATGCAGGACAACCAACTGCTCCTGTAAATTGAGGTTACCACTGATCCTGCGTTTATCACGCATATCAAACAGATAACCATAAAGTTTTGGATGCTGTTTTCGTATAAGTCGTGCCATGTCGATGGTGGCGTAAACATCGGACAAAGCATCGTGAGCACCCTCGTGGCTGATATTATTTGCTCGGGTTAAATCTTCGAGACGAAAACTGGTGACGCCATCATCATTGACCGGCCATTCAATACCTTCAGGGCGCAGGGCATGTGTGAGGCGGAGCATATCGATAATGTCCCAGCGTGAATTGCCATTGCGCCATTCTCTGGCATAGGGATCAAAGAAATTTCTGTAAAATCCATATCGTGTGAATTCATCATCAAAACGAATACTATTATATCCTACGCCACAGGTGCCGGGCTGTATGAATTGTTCATGAATTTCAGCCATAAACTCTGCTTCACAGATGCCTTCCTTCATGGCTTTCTGTGGAGTAATACCTGTTATCAGGCATGCCTCTGGCTGTGGTAGCATATCAAGTGCCGGCTTGCAGTAGTGCACAAGGGGTTTACCGATAATATTTAACTGGGTATCGGTGCGGATTCCGGCAAACTGTGCGGGACGATCTCTTCTGGGATCAGCTCCCCAGGTTTCATAATCATGCCAATAGAGTGTTGTTGTCATGGGTTTAGCTCGGGCTATGTGTGTTTGGTTTTAGACGTGAATAATGTGTTTAGTATCATGGTCATAAATTACAGTCAAGCATTT
>DAOWDZ010000067.1 GCA_030638765.1 Desulfocapsa sp. | reverse complement strand
CTTGCAACAGGCATTGTTTTTTCGGCCATGTTGATTCCAAGCATGCTCATAAACTGAAAAGCATGTGTGTTTCCTGAAAAGTTAAGTATGTCGAGTGAGGGTTCCTTGTCAGCACTACAGGCAATGGGGACGCTGCTGGAGATTTCCCGCACTGTAAATGATATGTTGGTATTCATCAGGTCATCAGCTGTGGCTACAATGAGGGACGCCTGATTTGCATGTATCTTTTTGTAGGTTTCCGGATCGTCAATTTCACCAAATATAACATGATATCCGGCATCCTGAATTTCATGGGCAATTTGCTGATCACTACTGACAAAGTGATAATCGTAAAGATGTTTTCTAAGTTTTACCACGAGATTTCTGGTAAGAGCATCATAGGAGGTAATAATTACATGATCCTTAGTCTCTTTCGGAAGGGTTCTCGGGACTTTGTTTTCGTTTTGGGCCTCAAGCCAGGGAGCCCAGAAGAATTGAATAAAGGTAAATGGGAGCATGATCAGAAGCAGAATAACTCCTGATATCAAAACCAGCAGGGTAAAGACAAGTCCGAGATCCGTGGAGAAGGTGATGTCTCCAAATCCGAGGGTGGACATAACGGTGAGTGTCCAATAAAAGCCTGTTATCCAACTGAAATTTCTGCCCTCGTATACCATGATAAGGTGGAAGACAACACTGTACAGGCAGATGATGAAAGCCAGAAAGAAGAGAAAACGAGTGAGAAGATAGACGTTTTTCTTGGCTTTTTCGTTCCTTACAAAAAAGAGAATTTGAAGTAAAAGCAGCTTCATAGTGAGACTTGTTTCCTGATAAAAGAACGAATTCTGAACATCGCATACCACTCTTCCATTAAACCATTTATTTCCATCTCCGCCAAGAACCATTTGTGTAAGTTTTGAAAATACAAAATTCCCGTTCTGTTTCAGGGTAAGGGGTAATGATTTAAGGGGTTTCGTGTGAATTTTCTGTTCTAGGGGAGATTGTTTTACAGGAGTGAAAAAGGGAAGAAAGGGGAAAAGCCTTACCAGGGCTGGTAATTCATTAATTTTCCTGATATTGTTAACGCTGACACACTGACACAAAGTATGAGTATCCAATAGGGAGCAGATTGTTGGATTAGAGTATTTTTATATTTTACCTTTTTAATAAATTATTTGTATGCCGCAAAAAATACTTATCATAGAAGATTCGCCTGTTGTTCAGATACTTCTGGTCAAGCTCCTCACCAAACAGGGCTACGAGGTTGTGAAAGCAATATCTGGCGAAATTGGCGTTGAACTGGCCCAGGAACAAATACCGGATCTTATTCTACTCGATATTGTTTTACCGGGTATTGATGGTTATGACGCTTGTAAACTGCTTAAAAGTGATGACCGAACAGCACATATTCCTGTGATTTTTATCAGCATGCTCAATTCAGCGGAGAGTAAAATTCGCGGGTTTGAAGTAGGAGCTGTTGACTATATTCTCAAACCCTTTCAGGCCTCGGAGGTTTTGGCGAGAGTTGATACTCATATTCGGTTACGGTATTTGCAGAGTCAGCTGGAGGAAAAAAATCAGCAACTGCTTAAGGAGAAACAGAAATCCGAGCGCCTACTCTGTCATGTTTTGCCTAAATCAATTGCACAGGAACTTTTAAACACAGGAAACTGCGCTGCTCAGCTCTTTACTGATACAACTGTTTGTTTTGCTGATATTGTTGATTTCACTGCGACGTCTTCAACTCTTAAACCAGAAGTGATTATTTATGAGTTGAATGATGTTTTCACAGCTTTTGACAGGATATGCCTTGAAAACAATTGTGAACGTATGAAAACCATAGGGGATGCCTATCTCTTTGTCAGTGGTATGCCCGAATCCAATCCTGACCACGCAGCAAGTGTTGCAAAATCTGCCTTGGAAATGGTTGCGTTCCTTGATAAGAGAAATAAGACGGCTGATCTTCCCTGGCGCATTCGGGTTGGAATTAATAGTGGCCCTTTGGTCGGTGGTGTGGTGGGGACGGATAAATATCTGTATGATATTTTTGGAGACACTGTAAACATTTCATCCCGGGTGCAAAAATCGGCGCAGCCCATGCAGGTCAATGTGTCGAGTGCAACCTACGAGCACCTCAAAGGACTCTTCCGTTTTACTGATGGCAATACCGTTGAAATGAAGGGGAAAGGAATGCAGACTGTGTATACACTTCTTGGAATTCGGTAAATCGTAAAATCAAGATTTAACCCCAGCCACAAAAAGCATCACCCCCAAAGCTCCCACAAAAAATCCAACAATACCTATAACTGTATACAGCCCTTTATCTGCTGTATGAGTTCGTGATAAGTCTATACTTTCAAATTCAACAACTCCATCTGAAGAACGATTTTCCAATTCATACTTTTTAAAAGCAGTTATTTTTTTACGAGATTTGATAATCATAAAAATACTAATTGCTATGAAAATACTTCCTAGTAAGAGTGCTGGTATAGACATATATATCCTTGCGTTGTTTAATGACTTTAATCGTTTTTGGTTTTGATGATGTATAACATTTTTTCAATACCCATACCAGTTTTCAGATGATTAAATCGTTTACAAGTATATGTGTATCAATT
Source organism: Desulfocapsa sp. (assembly GCA_030638765.1). The sequence goes on along the minus strand of DAOWDZ010000067.1, from coordinate 5,547 downwards.
CCAATCACGATTTACCACCTTGGTCTCTAAAAGCATTTTATGGTAAGTTATCTGATCTTTAGGATTGCCTAAGCAAAGGCAGATATGTTTTGTTTGATCACGATGTAGAACTTTCCAGTAAATGGGATAGATAAAAAAGCCCTTTATAATGAACGATAAAAGTAGTTTTCCTAATATTCTTAAAACAGCTTCAATTGCCGGATATGAAAATTTGGTGGTTTGGGCTGACCTCCTTGATCGCATTAATGTCTTTCCGGTGGCGGATGGAGACACAGGGGCAAACCTGCGTGTAAGTCTTGCTCCCCTACGAGACTGTGACGAGGGGATGGGCTTCGTCGTGAATCGGCTCTCTTTGAGTGGAAAGGGAAATTCCGGCAATATTGCTGTGGCATTCTTGCGTGAATTTTTGAATTCGGATGGCTCTGATCTGGCGCTTCAGGCAGAGAAAGGCAGAGAAAAGGCATGGAAGGCTGTTTCTGAACCAAAATCAGGAACCATGCTCACGGTTTTTGATACTCTTGCTCTGTTACTTGCTCAAGAAAGAGATTCTCCACTTGCGTATGTCAGTATTAGAAAACAGCTACAGAATGCAGTGCTTGCCACAGAAAATGAGCTTCCTGAGCTAGAGAAAGCCGGGGTTATAGACTCAGGAGCCTTGGGAATGTTTCTTTTTTTTGATGGATTCTTTCGGACGTTTACCGGACAATCCGACGATGTCATTCCCATAACAGAACTCTTTGGAAGCACGCTTTCTCTTGATGCATCGTTTCACCCACAAGTGACGGATGAATATTGTGTGGAGGCTTCGCTGCTAACGGATGGAATTCAGGACAATATTAGCCAAAAAATAGCAAATCTTGGAAACAGTGCCGTGGTTGTTCCCGATGATGCAGGGGTGAAGCTGCATATTCATACCCGGAATCCTGAGGAGTTGCGCAGTAAGCTTGCTCTATTGGGGGATGTTGTGAACTGGTCGGATGAGGCCATGGATTCAACGATTGTTGGAAGCAAACAGAAAGCTTTTGCTGCAAATAAAATACGAATTATGAGTGATGCTGCAGGGTCCATATCCAGAGATCTTGCTCGGAACCATGGAATTATCCTCCTCGACAGTTATATTCTTGCACAGGATCAGGCTTTGCCTGAAAGCCTCTTTTCCCCAGAACAACTCTATCTTCTCATGAAGGCAGGCAAACATGTAACCACGGCTCAAGCGTCAAATCATGAAAGACATTTGCATTACGATGCGGCTCTTCAGCAGTATAAGAAGGTTTTGTATCTCAGTACTGGTTCGGCTTTTACTGGTAATTTCACAGCCGCCAGAGATTGGCAGAAAAGGCATGATTCCGATAAGCAATTTACTGTGATGGACAGCGGTGCTGCTTCAGGGAGACTCGCTGTTATTGCTCTTCTCACTGCTCGGCTTGCTGAAGAAGGAGCCAGTGCAAAAGCAGTGATTTCCTATGCAAAGTATCTTACTGCAGAGGCCAAAGAGTATGTCTTTATCCATGAACTCAAATATCTTGTGGCGGGTGGACGTGTCTCGAAAACAAAGGCTTTCTTTGGTGATTTATTTCAGATGAAACCTGTGATTTCACCAAGCTTTGAGGGAGTAAAAAAGCTTGGTGTTGTAAGGAATCGTGATGCTCAGCTGGATTTTGCAAAGGAAAAACTCACTGCAGTGACAAAAAATGATGCAAATTTACTGGTCTTACTGCAACACACAGATAATCTTGAGTGGTTGACAACTGTGGTTGAACCGCGAATACAGAAGCAGTTACCTGACGCAGAAATTCTATTGCTTCCTTTATCTCTTACATCCGGAGTTCATATGGGGCCTGGAACCTGGAGCATTGCCTTTGCATCAAAGAGAGATTCGAAATGTTGAACAATGAGAGACTTGCCATTGTTATTCCGGTGTATAACCATGGCACACGAATTCGTGATGTTATATTGAAAACGATTCCATTGGGCTATCCTGTTTTTGTTGTTGATGATGGCTCAACGGATCAAACAGCAGAAGTCCTTTCTTCCATGAAAGGAATCACAGTGCTTAGTCATCGACAGAATTTAGGGAAAGGAGCGGCTCTGAAAACTGGTTTTGCCGCAGCCTTGAAAGTATCTGACTGGGTCATAACACTTGATGCAGATGGTCAGCACAAACCGGAAGATATCAAAATACTTACAGCAGCTGTAACTAAAGAAAAGCGTGCCATCATAATCGGGGCAAGAGAGGGAATGAATGGGGAACATGTTCCCTGGACATCAAGATTCGGTAGAGGTTTCTCCAATTTCTGGGTGTGGCTGTCTGGTGGGCCGCGAGTCAGCGATTCTCAATCCGGGTTTAGAGTGTATCCCTTACCGGAATCACTTGATCTTGATGTAAGGGCATTACGCTTTCAATATGAAGTGGAGATTCTGGTTAGAGCTCATCAAAATGGAATGTCAGTCATTGAGGCTCCTGTTCAGGTGGTCTATCAGAAAGGGGCAGAGCGAGTCTCCCATTTTCATCCCTGGAAGGATTTTTTGAGAAATGCTATCACATTCAGTCGTTTGATTATACAACGAATCTTTTCTTCTGTATGGAAACTAAAGTGAAAGGATCTCTGTACACATCAATTGTAGCAATGACCTTAATTTGTGGAGACTGGCTCTTTGCTGCTGTGTCCAGAGTTATTGCAGTCGGTTATTTTCTGTTCTCAAAAAATGTGAAGGAAAGTCGTCGCTTTTATGGCCTTCTGTATCCTGAAAAAAATAGTTTCCAGCGCAATGTCTGTACATTCCAGCAGTATCAGAATTTTACAACCATTCATTACGATAGATACCTCGCAAGTCATGGTCAGAAAACAGTTTTTCAATCGGATGGATGGGAGAAATTAGAAGCCGTAGTTGCCGAAAAAGGCGCAATTTTATTGATGTCACATCTTGGAAACTGGGAGATTGCAGCGCAGATTCTCAAACAGCAGGAAAACAAATTGAAGCTTCTTTTATACATGGGTGTGAAGGAGAAAGAAGGTGTTGAAGGACTCCAGAAGGAACAACTCCAGGAATCCGGAGTGAAGATTATTGGTACGCCGCGTGATGGAGGGTCACCTTTTGATGCCGTTGAAGGCATTCGTTTTCTTCAGGATGGTGGACTGATCTCCATGACCGGAGATATTGTCTGGCGTGGAGATCAACGGAATCTGGAAGTTGATTTTTTAGGCGCCAAAGCCAGAGTTCCTGAAGCTCCGTACATATTTGCTTTAGTTTCCGGTGCTCCGATTTTTTGTTTTTTCAGCTTTCGTACCGGGAAAAACAGGTATCAATTCAAACTGGCCGATCCCTTATATATCAATTGTGAAAAGAGAGCTGATAGAAAGAAAATGATCCAGGATGCAGCTCAGCAATATGCTGGTTTACTTGAAAGAGAACTGCGTGCACACCCTCTTGAATGGTATCATTTTGACCGGTTTGTGGAGTAGTTGCCCTTAGTATCCTTGATATGTTGCAGAAAGAAGGCGTTTACTGGGGAATTTGTATCATCTGCTCCATTGCGAACAACAATTTCTCAGGAGTAAAAGGTTTTGCTAAAAACTGATCAGCTCCAGCCTCCAGACCTCTTGTCTTTTCCTCTCCAGCATTGCTCGCTGTCATTACAATGATTGGAATGTTGAAACCCTGTAATTGAGTGATAAGAAGATCTGCTAAGTTTTTAGATACATGTTCTGCTGGTAAGTGTCCCTGCTCACAAGAGCGAATCACTCTAACAGCAGTGAGTCCATCCATTCCAGGCATTCTTATATCCAGCAGGATTCCATCAAAGTGTGATGTGGTCATAGCCTGCAATGCATCGAGTGCATTGTCTGTTGCAGTTACTTTGTAGCCTTCACGTTCCAGGAGAATAGTCACAAGATTTCTGTTTAGCATCATGTCTTCTACCAGCAGGATATGTGAAGTTTTAGCAGAAGTATTTGTTAAAATTGTTTTAGTGGCCATAGGGCTGTCCTGAGTTTTGCGATCCATGAGGTGAAATCACCTTGTTTACGCTCCCTGGCTGTAGTTTCTATTTTTCTGATAAGCGCTGTTTCATTCTCCAGACCAAGCATGGCAATAGCTCCCTTTATACCGTGTGCGGTTTCAAAAAGTTCTTCCATGTTTCCTGTAATTGATGCTTTTTCGGCCCTATCCAGAGCACTAAAAATTGATTGCGTTGATTTCTGAAGCATATCTGATATCTGTGTCGGAGAAAGTTGATATTCATTTTGCAGATGTTCAATAACCAGATTTTTTATATCTTCGTCATTAGCAAGAGATGGTTGACTTACAGGTTTTCTCCTCAACTGTTGCTGATATTCGGGGATGAAATCGGTATCTGAATCAGAGAAAAAATAGGCAAGGACTTGATTCACTTCAATTTGTTTAAATGGTTTGGTTAAATATGCATCCATCCCGGCATCAAGGCATCGTTGCTGATCTTCAAAATAGGCGTGTGCGGTCATAGCAACGATGGGTACATGTTTTCCCTGTATCCGTGAGCAGAGTGAATTTTGCAAATCCATTGGTAGTTCGGCTTTGATATCAAGTCCATTTTCACAGCAGCGGATAATTTGAGTTGTTGTAATGCCATCCATTTTAGGCATCTGCACATCCATGAAGAGGAAATCAAAATCGTGATCGAGCATTTCATGAAGGGCGTTAAGACCATTATTGGCGATTGTCACAGTATGACCCTGACGTTGCAGTATGATTTTCAATAAAATCTGATTGGCTTTATTGTCCTCAACCATAAGTATATCTTGAGAATGGATGGGGGTAAGGGGTGGCACCATGATTCTACTCTGCACCGTTGAACCGTTGCAGGGTTCGCCACGTAGTGCCTTAGCAACAGTTTTCAGCAGGGCATGGCCAATGATCGGCCTGGAGAGACAATGTTGACCATTATGCTTTGGACATGGGTCGCACTGTTGAGTCTCTCCCAATTGCATAATACCGATGGTAGGCACGGATGATTCTTTGTCTGGCAAGAGGAACTGTTTAGGCGATTCAGCTGTGTTGCAAAGTGGTGCAGTAAAATCTGTTATTAATAATTCGTGTAAAGAATCCTGTCGGGTAATCTGATTAAATGAATTCAGGGTTTTGTCTAGCAGTCCGATATCTACTGTTAATCCTGCATTGAGAAGGGTTTGTTTTATTACGTTGGAACAAGCAGGAAGTTTAACGGTGAGTAAAATAGGGGTTTCGAGTTCTTTCGTGGAAAAAATGACAGGATTTTGCTGCTGTTTATTCTTACGTATTGTTACTGTACAGAAACATTCCGTGCCTTTTTGTAATCTGCTTTTGCATCCAATTTTTCCATCCATTAACTCGCAGAGTTTACGCGAAATGGTGAGCCCAAGTCCACTACCGCCATAGTTACGAGTGGTACTGCTGTCAGCTTGTTTGAAAGTGTCAAAGATAAGTTTTTGCTGATCTGGTGGAATACCAATACCTGTATCAATCACCTTGCAATACAATTCAACTGTTTTTTCAGTCTCAGATACCATTCCGATTTGCATCAGGACATAG
>DAOWDZ010000003.1 GCA_030638765.1 Desulfocapsa sp. | reverse complement strand
TTAAGGGAAACCATCGCCTTCAACGATTATCAGTCCCGGGGATCTGATATCCATTCGGATGAGATCTTTGTCAGCGACGGTGCCAAATGCGATACCGGCAATATCCAGGAACTTTTTACCCGGGATGCTAAAATTGCCATCCCCGATCCTGTCTATCCTGTTTATCTTGACACCAATGTAATGGCTGGCCGAACAGGCGATTTTGAGGATGGTCGTTATAAGGGAATTATCTATCTTGATGCAACCAAGGAAAACAATTACGTACCAGGATTACCTGTGGAAAAACCGGATCTTATCTATATGTGTTTTCCTAACAACCCAACGGGATCGACCATCACAAAAGCTGAATTAAAGACATGGGTTGATTATGCAAAGGAAAATCAGGCATTAATTCTCTTTGATGCAGCATACGAAGCATTTATTCGTGATGAATCATTGCCAAAGTCCATCTATGAAATTGAAGGGGCCAAAGAGGTTGCCATCGAATTTCGCTCATTCTCTAAAAATGCCGGTTTCACAGGTACTCGTTGTGCATATACCGTGGTTCCTAAAGAATGTGCGGCATTTGATTCAAAGGGCAACAAGCAGTTTATACATCCGCTCTGGAATCGTCGACACTGCACTAAATTCAACGGTGTTTCATACCCGGTTCAGCGTGCTGCTGAGGCAGTCTACAGCGATGCAGGCAAGGAACAAACAGAGCAACTTGTCGCAGGCTATCTAAAAAATGCAGATCTTATTGCAAGTGAAATTAAAAAATTAGGCTATAATTTTGTTGGTGGTGACAATTCACCATATATCTGGATTGAAGGAAAACGTGATTCCTGGGAATTCTTCGACATGCTTTTAAATAAAACAGGTGTTGTCTGCACCCCGGGTGCTGGCTTTGGAAAATGCGGAGAAGGCTATATCAGATTATCTGCGTTTAATTCCTACGAAAATGTGGAGAAAGCGATGGCCAGGATAAAAGAGGCGTTAGCATAAGAAGTATCAACATGGAATATTACCTGTCACAGTAATATTCCATGTTCAACATTTGGCACTGTCCTGTATTCAGCTATTTATCTTCAAGAAGAGCGGCTTTAAAACTTACTCGTTCTTCCTTTCCTTCCATTTCCTCAAAATCTTCAAATCCATGATCCCGAAGGAACACAATCACATTTTGGACTAAACGTTCAGGGGCTGAGGCTCCCGCAGTTATACAAACAGTGGTAACACCAGTAAGCCACTTCATTTCAATATCAGACTCATCATCAATTAAATACCCGCGCATTCCGGATCGTTCACCAACTTCACGTAATCTATTCGAATTCGAACTGTTTTTTGACCCGACTACAAACAGTACGTCACAGCTTTCTCCAACCTGTCGCATAGCCTCCTGTCTATTTAAAGTAGCGTAACAGATATTTGACTTCTGGCCTTTAATGTCAGGGAAACGCTCCAGAAGAATTTCACGTATCCCTGCAATATCATTCTGACTGAGTGTGGTCTGGGTTACAAAGGCTACACGTTTTTCATCCTGTACGTTGACTGCCCTGGCCTCATCTTCAGAGGATACAACATGCACATTCCCAATCACGCGCCCTGCTGTTCCTTCCACCTCAGGATGATTATGATGCCCTATAATAATAACGTCAAATCCATCGGCATAATATTTCTCAACCATATTATGAACTGACCAGACGAGGGGACAGGTGCCATCAATGGTTCGAAGCCCTAATGTTCTTGCACGCATTTCAGTTTCCACAGATACGCCATGAGCACTGAAGATACAAATCGCATTGCGCGGTACGTCGACAAGATCATTTACAAAAATGACTCCAAGAGATTCTAATTCCTGCACCACATGTTTGTTGTGTACTATTTCATGAAGAACATAAATTGGCTGTCCATATTTTTTTACCGCCAGTTTAACAGTAGAGATAGCTCGATCGACTCCAGCACAAAAGCCTCTTGGATTCGCTAAAACAATTTTTTTTTCTATTTTTTTCATTACTTCCCCGACTTATATAATTTATATTCTCAACATTACTCCAATATCAATATCACTTAATGTACAGTTCATTAATATTTAACAATACTTTTTCCTTTTTGTTTTATATTTTGGATTTGACTTGGTATAATATAGAGTTTAAAAGACCCTGTATTCAGTATAATTTCAGCAATTCCACCATTCCCAAAAAGGAAACCACTCCATGGCTCTTTCACAAACATTTACTGTAACACAACCCACTCAAATTCAATTCGGTGCAGGGGCCATTGCAAACCTTGCCACAACAGTAAAAGAATTCAACGGAAGCAATGTCTTTTTAGTTGTTGATCCGGGTCTTGTAAAGGCCGGTTTAATCAAACCCATAACCGCTCCTCTTAAGAAAGCAAAAATACCCTTTACTGTCTATGATAAAATAGATCCGGAACCGGGTCTAAAACTTGCCGACAATGGAAAAAAAATTGCAAAAAAAGCTGGTTGTGATTGTGTTGTCGGGGTCGGAGGCGGATCGGCCATGGATGTTGCAAAGGCCATTGCAATTCTACTCACTAACGGCGGTAAGGCCGTCGACTATCTGGGACTTGGGCTTATAAAAAAACCTGGTGTTCCAAAAATCATGGTTCCCACATCCTCAGGAACTGGCGCAGAGGTGACATTTACTGCTGTATTTATCAATGAAAAAACTGGCTCCAAAGGTGGCATGAACGGAGATCCACTCTATCCTGATGCTGCCATTCTTGACCCAGAACTCACCCTCAGCCTGCCTGCACACGTTACAGCATTTACTGGAATCGATGCTTTGACCCATGCCCTTGAAGCATATACTTCCACCCAGGCGCATACAATTTCCGAAATGTACTCGCTTGAAGCCATAAGTCTCATTGCTGACAATCTCCCGGCTGCTTATGCCAATGGCGGGAATCTTGAGGCTCGTTCTGCCATGCTCATGGGCTCACTCCTTGGCGGGAAAGCTCTGGCCACAGCAGGTGTCGGACTTGTTCATGCCATGGCCTACCCCATGGGTGGAATGTTTGGTATCCCTCATGGGCTCGCCAATGCAGTTCTTCTCCCCTATGTCATAGAGTATAATCTCATTGGAGATATGGAAAAATTTGCTATTCTTGCTAGAATCCTTGGTCAGAACACCGATGACCTTACCCTCAGAGAATCAGCAGGTCTTTGTGTTGATGCACTCTTTAACCTCAACGAGGATGTTGACATCCCGGCAACCATTAAGGATCTTGACATTCCTTTTGATTCGATTCCTGAAATGGCAAAAATCGCACTCACCGTAACTCGCCCCGTTGAAAACAACCCAAGACAACCAACACTGGAAGATGTAATTGGTATATATGAAACAGCTTTTAGTGGTGATGTTTCATATTAATATATAGTATACTGTTAGTTCGTTATGTATTACTCATGGGCAGAATATTCTGTCCCCCACAACTCTTTCTTTGGAGGAAAGACAATGAATAAAGTATTTGGAATTATGTCAGCGATCGGACTCAGCATGGTCATGACTTTTGCCACAGCAGCCGATTCTCATGCAAAAAAACGTATTGTATTTGGTGGTGGCCCTGCTGGTGGAACTTTTCAGGTTGTTGCCAATGCTATCCAGGTATATAAACCTGTTAAAGCAATGGAAGACTTCACTGTTAAAGCACAATCTTCTGCCGGTTCCGTAGAGAACTTAAGAAAAGTAAACTCTGG
>DAOWDZ010000275.1 GCA_030638765.1 Desulfocapsa sp. | reverse complement strand
GCTGGTCCCTTGGGGCCATCAACAATATCAAAGGTCACTCGTGCGCCTTCATCGAGAGACTTGAAGCCATCGCCCTGAATTGCTGAATGATGAACAAAGACATCTTTGCCACCTTCTTCTTCTATGAAACCAAAACCTTTTGAATCATTAAACCATTTTACTGTTCCTTCTGCCATTTTGTACTACTCCTTTGTGCTGGTTCTCTTAAGAACCTTTTTGTTATAGAAACGGATCGTCATAAGACGACCCTTTGACAGTTTTGCTGTCAAAACTGGATTGAAACTATTTCGCTGCTTGCAGGCCATATCTTTTTAGTGATCCTGAAAGGTGGTGGTTGTTTTTTTCAAGAACTCTGGATCATACCATGAAAGCTGCATTCTTTTTATAAACTTTTTATTTGGTAAATCAAAGGAAAAAAAGAGGATTAACAACTTGATATGGTCTTTATGCACCTAACTTGATAATATTTGTTCCTTATTGATATCTCAGTGTATAGTGATATTACCATAAATCAGGTTTATTAAGTGCTTCTACACAAAATGAATTACCAGTAATTGGTTTAATTTTATCACTAACCAATGATTGACCTAGCCATCCCTCTGGGTACGTTAATTTTAAGGGAGATTTAACGATTTTTTCAGCAATGATGCTAAATCCAACTTTAGAGTAAAAATCGGGATCCCCATAAGTAAATGCCAACTCTACTCCATTCTCTTTTAACCTGTTAATGCCAAAATTAATCAACTTCTGGCCCATTCCTTTTCCTTGATAACTTGTGCTTATAGCAACTGGTGATAAAAGGAAAGCATTAATCTCACTTTCAAACATTAACCTAGAAAAAATGATACTACCGATGATTTGCTTATTTTCAGTGGCTACAAAACAATAGAGATCGTGATCATCGGTACTTGTCAGTAAATCATAAGATAAGTCACCTATTAGCATGCCTTCTGATTTTCCTTCTGAATCTGAAAATGTCTTAGTGAATAGCTGTTTAATTTCTTCAATGTTGCTCGGATTATATGTCGAATATTTCATTTATTTGTTTTCTCTATTTTTTGTATATATTACAGAGCAAAGCTTTGTAGACCGGAAACCCTGAAATCGGATCTCTGTTCTCTGCGTCAGTGAGCGTGTTAACATTTGCTTCTTGCCATTCTTTTGGCCCAATCGGCCCACCTCCACCCATATTGGCCTCAACAACTCCCTGTACAATATCTTCTGTTATGTGAGTCCAAAATCGAACTTTTCCTCGTGGTGACTCCACCCAAACGTCATCGCCAGCTTCAATACCTCTTTCTTGAGCATCTGCAGGGTGCATCCAAACCAATGGTTTGTCCTGCATTTTTACTAAACTCGGGATGTTGAGGTGCTGACTTCGAAAGGTTGATTGCATTCGAGCGCCAGAATTAAAGACGAGTGGATATTTGACAGTTAACTGCTTAGCTGCGATAGGCCCTTCTTTTGGCTCTGTATAAACAGGCAGAGGTTCGTAACCATTTGATCGAAACCACTCCGAGGTAAACTCAAATTTACCCGTCGGGGTTTCAAATCCAGGCTTCCCGTCGGCACGAAGTTCACCTGTTTCATATTTCCGATATTTCATCTCTGGTAGTGGTAGAGGAAGTCCAGCTGGATTGTCTCTTAACATCTCCAACGTTACACCCGTTCCTTTAAGCCCATGCCGAACTTTCTCCTCATCATTTTTAGGCCATCTGTCCCCATAACCCAGGCGGTCAGCCAGACCTGTGAATATGGAATAATCTGAACGGGCCTCACCTAGAGGTTCTATTAATTGTGGTCGAAGCTGTGCCCAGCCATCCATTACTTCATAGGAGGTACTTTCGTAGGGAGTCGCAGCAGGAAGAATTAGATCAGCATATTGCGCATCGGCAGTGGGAAAACGATTGACAACAACAAGAAAGTCAAGAGCAGCAAGGGTCCTGTGCCAGACATCTGCACCAGCCCACGATGTCAGTAATGAGGTTCCGCTAGCTATTAATCCACGCACTGGGTAAGGATCGCTTTGTAAAACTGCCCTTGGTAAATCCACACCGTGGGCTTCGTTTCTAAGCTGATAATAGAGTGGGTACTTGTTTGCGCCAAAGGGTTTCTTTGAGTTTATTGGGGGATGGGTTGTGATTCGATTGTGCTGAATCCGGTCAGGCATTTTGAATATCTTGCCGCCAGGATTGTCAATTTGTCCTGCTAAGGCTTGGATAGACAATACTGCACGAATTGACTGAACACCGCCATTACTGTATTCCAGCCCTGTGTACATAAGAATGGAGCAAGCTTTAGAACTGGAAATAGCTTCTGCAAGATCAACTACCGCGGTTGCTGGAACACCTGTAATCTCTTCAACTCTTTCAGGTGTAAAGTCTTGTACGTACAGTGACAACTCACTGAAACCATGTGTCCATTTACTGACAAAATCCTTATCGTATAGGTCTCGATTTATCATCTCACGGATAATACCATGCGCGAGCGCCCCGTCGGTCCCCGGTCTAATACCTATCCACTCAGTGTTTGCAGCTTTTGCTGTTTCACTGCGTCTATGGTCAATGGAAATTACTCTGACTCCGTCTTTTACTGCTTTGTGAATATATTTCATTTTTCCAGGCGGAGAATCCGTCTCGGGATTGGCACCCCAAATGAGGATTAAATCAGCATTTCCAAGGTCATCAGCAACATGCCTGTAGTGCGCTCCGTAGCAAGCCTGTGGGGCGATCATGCCATACGCTACAAAGCAAAGAGCACCAACACCAGTGGTGTTCGGTGAGCCCCACGGAAACAAAACAGAACTTGCAGATGATTCTGTTGTACCGGCAGGGGGGAATGCCTCTTGGAGCCCAAACTCAAAATTTCCACGCCCAGTGTACATACAGACTGCTTCGGGGCCAAACGCACTCTTTATTTTTTCAAGACCATCTATCCAAATATCATACGCCTGATCCCATGTAATCCTCTCAAATAGACCTTCACCACGTTTACCAATACGACGTTGAGGATAAAGGAGACGATCTTCAGAATAAATAACTTCATTGGCGTGGATTCCGCGTCGACAAATTGCGTTGGAGGGATGACCTTTCAGCATAGACTGTCGTGTGATTTTGCCATCAGCAATATGTATATTAACACCACAACCTGCATCGCACACACCACATATTCCTGGAATTGTTTTCTTATTCATAGCACCATTCCTTTTTTAGAAATTTTCAAGCTGCTTGAATTCTATATTGAAAGTTTCATTTGTTTTTATTTAGGTAGTATTTTGTCAGGCTTTTATCCCCGAATTCTTCTTATATCCAATCTTCGTCGTTAGATACTATCGTTGATTCTTTTTGTGTTTCATTACACTCGTGCAGAGTTTAGCAAACTGCTTGTCCTTCTTTCGTTTATCT
>DAOWDZ010000055.1 GCA_030638765.1 Desulfocapsa sp. | reverse complement strand
GCGGCGAATGGCTGAATCATCAAGAGTTCGCTCAAACCATTGATTGGCAAACGTTGCTGCAAAGTTTGCAGGAAGCCCCATCAATTTACGGGAGAGGCCGGTTAAGCGTTCGGAGCGCATGGGGTTACGTTTGTAAGCCATGGCGGAGGATCCTGTCTGATTCTTTGCAAATGGCTCTTCCTGAACCTTGAGATTTGAGAGCAATCTCATATCAACTGCAAATTTATGAGCAGAAGCTCCAATTCCAGCAAGTGTTTCTGCAAGCTTCATATCAAGTTTACGTGGATATGTTTGCCCGGTCACTTCAAAAACTTTATCAAAGCCAAGTTTTTCTGAAACAAGTGCATCAAGTTGTCTAACTTTTTCATTATCACCTTGAAAAAGCTCAATAAATGTGGCCTGAGTGCCAACGGTACCCTTGGCACCACGAGCTTTTATCTGATCAAAAAACGAATCAATGTATTCAAGATCCATGATGATGTCTTGAATATACAGTGTGTTTCTTTTTCCAACGGTGGTGGGTTGGGCTGGTTGATAATGTGTGAAACCAAGGGTTGGCAGATCTTTATGCTCAAGGGAGAATTTAGCAAGGTTGGAAACCACTTTCAAAACACTTTTACGAATAAGATCAAGCGCCTTTTTTTGAATAAGAAGATCTGTGTTGCACACAACAAACTGTGAGGTTGCGCCAAGATGTATAATACCAGCTGCCTTTGGACATTTAGTTCCAAATTCATAGACATGAGCCATTACGTCATGGCGGATTTCTTTCTCTTTAGCTGCTGCAACATCAAAATCAATATTATGAATATTAGCACGCATTTCATCAATCATTTCCTGCGTAACAATATCGGTAAGCCCTAACTCAAACTGTGCTTCGGCTAAAGCAACCCAGCACCGTCGCCAGTTGGTGAATTTAGTTTTTTCAGAAAAAAGTTCCTGCATAGCAGGGCTTGTATAGCGACTAACCAGTGGTTCCTGGTAAATGTTTCGATTCATGGCTGACTCCAATGTGCTTTAACTCTTGGATTGTTAGTAAAAGTAATGAACTTGTAACGAAAGAGCCTTTGTACCATTATTCCTTAAAAAGTGAAAGGGAGCTGCCACAATGGAAAAAATCCATTTTTTTATAACTACTCATCAATTTCAGGTGCATCTTTCTTCGAGTCCTTGCTTTTAGGAGTTGTCTGAAGACGGGCAATACGCCGTATTATTCTGAAGATATTATCAAAAATATCAACTATTTCGACTTCTCTCGAATACGTGGCAATTCGGTTGGGTGCATCAGCAGTGAGTCTTTGGATTTCATGACGGGTGATTTCTTTATTCATTCTTGCAACACTTCCCTTCATCGCACGGACATTCTTGGCAAGTTGTTTGTCGTCATTGGCGACGGCTGTGAGGGTACTATCAAGTGCCTTCACTACTTCACTATGAAATTGCATCAAAACTTTAGCTGTCTGCTCACTTACAATAACCTTTTCATTAATACGTTTAACTGAAGAGACAACAAGATCCGTGGCTATTCTGTCACCAATTCTTTCAAGGCCATTGGCAATTTGAATAAGATACATGAGTCTTTTTGATTGCGGTTTTGAGAGGTCACTTGAACTGATAAGGCTGAGATATTCAATGATATGGTAATGAAGACTGTCAATAACCTTATCTTGTCTGGTGATTCTTTCTACTTCAAATGTCGTCCCATTAATAGCAAGAGGCATTGATTCATCGACAATACTTCTAGTGTAGGTTCCCATTCTGGCAATCTCTCTGCTTGCATTTTCAAGGGCAATTGAGGGTGTGGACAAAAGAGATTCATCAAGAAATTTAGGGAGGAGTTCCTCATTAACTCGTATTGGCTTATCCGGGATAATCCACTCAACTAGTCGAGCTATTTGTGTGGTAAACCCGATGAATATAAAGGCATTTGCAAGGTTGAAAAAAGTATGAACATTGGCTATTTGTCTTGGTGATTCTGCCGCAAGCCGTGCGACCCCATTTAATTCATCATGGACAGGGGAGAGCCAACGTGCTACCTCAGCAAGTTGTGGGACAAAACTTATCCAAATTAAAGCTCCAAGCACATTGAACAGGGTATGAACAGCTGCCGTTCTCACAGCTTCCCGAGGTTTACCAATGCAGGCAAGGCCTGCTGTAACACAAGTTCCTACATTTGAACCAAGTGTCAGTGCTATTGCCGATTCAAGACCAAGAAGTCCCTGTCCTGCCATTACAATTAAAATACCAGTTGTTGCTGAAGATGATTGTATTATAGCAGTGAAGCAAGCGCCAATAAAAGCAGCGAAAAGCGGGTTTTTAAGTGTAACCATGAAATTAATAAAAGGTTCATAGGAACGAAGCGGTTTCATTCCTTCACTCATAACACTCATACCGTAAAACACGAGACCAAGACCTAATATCATCATGCCATACTGTCTGACTTTATTTTTCTTTGAGACAAAGGAAAGGAAAAAACCTGTGGCTATGAGTAAAAGAGCAAGTTTTGTGACTTTGAAAGCAAGGATCTGAGCAGTAATTGTTGTCCCGATATTCGCCCCAATTATCACAGGAACACTCTGCGTCATTGACATGATGCCAGCTGAAATAAAGCCAACGAGTAGCACAGTGGTGACAGATGATGATTGGATAATAGAGGTGATAATCGCCCCCATACCAGCACCGACAAAGCGATTACGGGTAAACCTTGCCAGCAGATCCTTCATGTGGTCGCCAGCCACAAGTTTTAAGGCTTTGGTCATTATGTCCATGCCAAACAAAAACAGTGCAAGACCGCCGAATAAGCCGCCCCACAATTCAAGAGAGGTGAAAGGGTTAATCATTTTCAACCTCTTGTTTTTTTTCTGTTTTAACGATCACAACTGGAATTTTAGAGAGTTGGGCAACTCTTTCAGTTACTGACCCTAGTAGAATATGGGCAAGACCACTCCGTCCACAACTGCCCATAATAATAATTTGAACATCTTCCTTTTCAGCAAATTCAATTATACGTCCAGGAGGAAGGCCCTGTAAAAATTCTACGCGTACATCCTGTAAAGCTTTGAGTGTCGGGTGATTTTCGCTCATTTTTGTCATGAAATCTTCAGCCATTCGATAAGCAACGGCCGCCATTGGAGCTGCCCAGTCATCTTCTTTTTTACGGTAAAAACCTGGTGCATCTGCAGGATCATGAACCACATGCAGAATGATGAGGGGAGCATTCGAACATTTGGTGAATTTACACGCCCAGAGTAGGGCAGCCTCTGAATCAGCTGAGAAATCTATTGCAACCAGAATAGGTTGTATTTTTTGAGTCTTGGTCATGGCATTTACCTTATGAAAAGTTTATGTGGGACTCTTCGTAGTTAAAGTGCAAACTGTTATTCTTTTTTGGCATATTCTTTGAAACGATAGGGGCCATCGACATCTTTCACAATAATAGCATGAGAAATAAAGTTATTTTTAGAATTGAGATAGTGCAAAAGATACCCCGGTGCCTCAATCGTAAATTCAGAATGTCGAGTAAGTGTTAAATCAAGGACAAGCTGTAACCCCATACTCGGTGCGGTACTTATAACAGTGTTATTCCAGGGCAGGTGGGCAGTAAGATGAATATGCCCACAGAAAATTGCCTTAATATTATTGTGTTGTGAAACAAGGTCCCCTAATTTTTCAGCACCAACAAAGCCGTCATTGTCGGTTTCACGAACACCAAATTTTGCTGGCGGGTGATGCATGAATATGATGCTATCTTTGAGAGGTACTCTGTTTAATTGCTGTCCAAGCCAACTGATTTGGGAGTCAAGCAATTCACCACCGGCAGCATTGGGGGTTGAGCTGTCCATTGCAATGCAGCGGAGATTTTGTTCCTCAAAAACATAATCAATGGAACTAGAGTCTGTAACAGGGCATCTGTTACTTTCAAATACAGATAAGAGTGATGAACGATCATCATGATTTCCTGGAATTATATAATAGGGGACATGCAGTTTTTCCAGGAGACTAGAAGCATGTTTTGTTTCTTCAAGCTTACCATCAAAGGTGATATCCCCTGTAACAAGAACAAAATCAGGGCTAGGTGTAAGCTGATTGATGTGCTGAACGCAACGAGCAAGGTTTTCAGCGGTTGGGACTATTCCATAAGCTTTCTTTTCAAATCCAGTGATATGGCAATCACTTATATGTGCAATGAGCATTGAGTTATTCCAAAATAATTCCGCCTGTTCTGTTTCTTCAAAAAAAACAGAACAGGTGAGATTTTGTAGTGGATTATATCATTGTCTTTTCCGATTAAAGGCAAAACTCAGAATAGCCGAAAATGTAATAAATGTAACAATCATAAATGAAACAGCATTTAAAACAGGAGTGGAACTGAATTTAATCCTGGAATACAGATCAACCGGCAAGGTCGGATCTGAACCAACGAGAAAGATAGTAGTGTTAAAGTTTGAAAAACTGATCAGAAAGGCCACTACAAAAGCACCGATAATAGCAGGTTTTAAGAAAGGAATTGTTATATACCGGATAACTTCAAGACGATTTGCTCTTAAACTCAATGCTGCTTCTTCAAGTACACGATCAAATTTTTTCAGACGGGCACCGACTAAAAGCATTACGTAGGTAGCGCCAAATGAGAATTGGCCAATGACAACTAGCCAGAAACTGGGTCCTAGAAACGACAACTCAAGACCAAATTTGTTTTCAAAGTAGGTTCCGGCATAGGTAGAGCTGAGCAGTATTGAAATACCTAAAACAACTCCAGGGATAACCAGTGGGGAGAGAGCAAGAAAATAAAGAAGCCCTTTTAACCTGAATGTTTCTTCTTCAAACAATAATGCGGCAATAGTTCCAACGACGGTTGAAAGTAAAGCCACCAAGAAACCGGTTTGTAAACTTGTCCAGACACTTAACATCAGGTCTTCATCTTTGAAAAGTCCCAAACGATCATCAGTGTTTGCAAAAAACCAATCCAGCGAAAAACCATTCCAGGGTAGTGCAATAAAATTAGAATCATTGAAGGCCAATACGCAAATAGTGACCAGAGGCATTATCAGGAAGACATAGAATAAAGTAATATAAAGGCGATAGGCATGAGTGTATGCGGTCGAGCACGGTAGTGAGCGTATCATGATCCAACCCTCTCAAGTTTTTGTCCTGTTAATTTAAGGGCAAGCCAGATAATGGCTGAAGATAATAAGAGCAGTAAAAACCCGAAGGCTGCACCTTCGTTCCAGTTAAATGTAGCAAGAAATTTATTGTAAATTTGCTCTGTAAACCAGAGAGAACTTTTTCCACCCAGAATGTTTGGGGCGACATAATCACCGATTACCAGCATAAATACTATGATTCCACCCGATGCAATACCAGGGGTTGTATACGGAATGATGATCTGTCTGAAAATAGTCCATTTGGAAGCCCCAAGATCACTTGCAGCTTCAATAAGGCTGTCGTCAAGACTTTCAAGAGCAGACATCATAGGAATAATCATAAAAAGCATGGACATGTACAGCAGGCCTATTGTCATACTGAAATTTGTATACAGCATTACAATTGGTGAATCAATCAACCCAATTTGCATAAGAAATTTGTTAATAACACCATTGTCGGAGAGTAAAATCATCCATCCGTAAATTGTTACTAATTCGCCAATCCAGATGGGAATTAGAAGAAGCAATACCATGAAACTACTATATTTTTTGGCAACAACCTTCGTGAGGTAAAATGCGACAGGGAAGGTTACGATAAAGGCTAGAAATGTAACGGCTATTGAATAGAGAGCAGTTTTTACAAAGGTAAGCCAATAAATTTTATCCTCAAAGAAGGCAAGATAGTTGTTCAATGAAAAAACTACTAAACCATCATCGTTTTCAAATCTGAATGATCT
>DAOWDZ010000253.1 GCA_030638765.1 Desulfocapsa sp. | reverse complement strand
TTCCTTAATTTGTGTTATCAGCACCCCTGAACAGCAAGAGTTTCCGCAGGAAAACCCCTCAAAAAGTTCATCAATCGGGGTATTCAGCAACCCTTCCAAATGACTTGCAGACACGGGCGGACTAAAATAATAGCCCTGTATCAACTCACATCCATGTTCACACATATACTGTAACTGTTCTATGGTTTCAACCCCTTCTGCAACAATATTAAGACCAAGGTTTTTAGCCATATTAATAATTGTTGAGGTGAGAACAACATCATCCTGATCATCTGGCAGATTTTTTACAAAGGAACGGTCTATTTTCAAAATATCTATTGGTAATTGCTTAAGGTATGCAAGTGAGGAATATCCAGTTCCAAAATCATCAATTGATATTTTGATCCCCATTTTTTTCAGTTCCCAAAGTTGACTAATGGCAAGATCCTCATTCTCCATCATCAACGTTTCAGTAATTTCAAGCTCAAGCATACTGGCAGGCAAGCCACTCTCCTGAAGAGCATCAGTAACACTTTCAAGAAAATCCTCCTGAGCAAACTGTCGTGGGGAGAGATTAACAGCCATATTCAAACTGTGCCCCTGTGATTTCCATTCGACAGCCTGAAGGCAGGAGGTTCTCAGTATGTACTTTCCAAGAGGCACAATAAGACCGGTTGCTTCAGCAAGTGGAATAAACTCAAAAGGGGGTATAACGTTACCGGGCTCAGGTTCCCAGCGTACAAGCGCTTCAACCCCAACCATACGTCTTTCTTTTATGTCCATCTTGGGCTGATAATAGACAACAAACTCTTCATTCTCCAAAGCATTCCGCAACCGGGTACTCAGGTCAAAACGGCGCTTCATCTGCTCATTTAACTCTTTGGTAAAAATGCAGTAGGCATTCTTTCCTTCTTTTTTGGCACGATACATTGCAAGATCGGCATTACTCAGCAATGCGTTTGCAGTCTCACCATCTTCAGGAGCCTCAGCAACCCCTGCGCTGATAGTAAAGAAGTACTCCTGCTTATCAATTATAAAGGGGATACGGAAATTCTCGGCAATCCTCTGAGCCGTCACTGCAGCAATTTCAATATCAGTTAAATTTTCCAACAGGACGATGAAATCATCACTGCCTTGCCTGGCAACTGTATCATTTTCACGAACACACTCCTTTATGCGCAAAGCAGCCTTCTGTAGGAGCAAATCACCGGTTTTATGCCCTAAAGAATCATTCAGTAAGCGAAAATCATCAATATCCACCACAATGATCGCAAGCTTACTACCCTGTTCTTTGGCATGCCGCAGGGCGACTTTCAAGCGATCAAGAAAGAGGGTACGATTGGGAAGACCTGTGAGGGCATCATGGTATGTTTGAAACTGTATTTCTTTGGCCTGACTTTTCACTTCAGTCATATCGTGAAAAGAATAAATCACGCTATATAATCGCTCCTTTTTGCTGCCCAAGGAAGTCATATGCATTTGCAGTGGGCAGATCTCGCCATTTTTACGACGACTCCAGATATCTCCATTCCAGGAACCTGTTTTTTTAAGAGATTCCCATCTTTCCTCATGGAATTCTGCAGGATGAATATCGGATTTGAGGATGGACATATATTTCCCGACAAGATCGGACTGTTCATACCCGGTGATACTCAGCCCTGCCGGATTCATCTTTTGGATTCTGCCATCAGAATCTGTAATTGCAATACCTTCAAGGGTATTGGCAAAAATTTTATCCAAAAGCAAAAGTTGTCTCTCGGTATATTTTTGTTTGCTTATATCGAGAACATACCCATGATAATAGGTTATTTTTCCATTACTGTCCCGCAAAGTACTGGTCTGGTCAAAGACCCAGTGAACAGTACCATCAGCACCGACAACTCTATATTCTTGACAGAAATTATTTTTTTTGGAGCGACTATACAGAAGTACCTGCCCGGAAACTCTTTCAACATCATCCGGATGAATGATATCAATATATGCAATTCGACCTTCAAGTAGATCAGCCGGGTCATACCCGAGAACCTTTTTGATATTGGCAGAGACATACTCCACTGGCCAGCCGTCAGCTGCCTTCCATTTAAAGACAACCGTGGGCCCGTCATTAAAAAGCTGCTGTTCCTGACGAAGTTTTTCCTCAGCCATTTTCTGGAGTGTGAATTCTCTATTTATCGTCCGACGTCCCTCCCACTGGCCATCAGAAGAGAAAACAGAATGGCATTTATGCCAGATCCATCTCACTTCACCCTTTTTATCAATTACCCGAAATTCCATTTCTGCGGGAGAACATTGAGAATCCATACTGCTGCATTGATGGTCATCAAATATTCCCCTATCTTCAGGGTGAATAATATCAAGAATCAGGTTTGGATTTTCAATAAACTCGTCGGCTGAACAGCCGGTGATCAATTCACAACCAGGGGAAACGTAGCTGTATGAACCATCGGGAGAAATCAGAATTTCCCAATCATAGGAAATATTGGTAACGGGTTCAGAAACTTCTTCGTTCCTTTCTCCCTCAACGGATACCGGCATATCCTGCCCCGATGGTTTACTCATCTGCACTAGACCTTATATTGAACCATACTGTTAATACACCCTGCTACTAAACTTTAAATCTACTCACCATAGTAGTTAATTTCTCTGCTAACTCACTTAATTCTTCTGCACTTGTATGAACCTGTGTACTACTCTTATTTATTTCATGGGCAGACTGGCCAACCATGGCAATATCAGTAGCTACTTCTCCGGTAACAGAAGAGGTCTGGGCAACATTCTCATTTACTTCCTGTATACCCTGGGAAGCCTGAGAAACGTTCGTGGCAATTTCCTGTGTGGCCGTGGATTGCTCCTCAACAGTAATTGAAATTTCAGCTACCATTCCATTCACTTCACCAATAATACCTGAAATCTGAGTAATTTCATTAACAGAATTTTTGGTTGCATCCTGAATCCTTGAAATTTTATTCTTAATTTCACCCGTTGCATCAGATGTCTGTTTGGCAAGATCCTTAATTTCGTTGGCAACAACAGCAAAGCCCTTTCCGGCTTCTCCGGCTCGCGCTGCCTCAATTGTAGCATTGAGCGCCAGAAGGTTTGTCTGTTCTGAAATTTCCGTAATAGCCTCAGTCACCTTACCAATCTCCTGGGCGGCAACACCAAGCTTATCAATTTGAGAAGAAGCGTTTTGCGACTGGTCAACGGCTGCCTCAGTGATAGCATGAGTCTTATCAGTATTGGTCGCAATTTCGGCTATGGTTGCACTCATCTCTTCAGCAGCAGCTGCCACCATATTTACATTAACAGATGTTTCTTCAGAGGCGGCTGCCACAGAATTCATGTTAACACTCATCTCTTCAGCGGCTGCTGCTACTGCATTTGCCTTGTCTGTGGTTTCCTCGGAGCTCGACGACATCTGGTCTGAAATGGCTGAAAGTTCTGTTGAAGCAGACGATAATGTGTGTACACCGGAGGAGATATCTTTAAATATTCGACGAAGACTTGCCCCCATGTCATTCATCGCATGAGCAAGTTTACCAATCTCATCTTGCTGATCAATGTCCAACGACTGCGTAAAATCTCCACTGGCTATCACTTCTGCAAATGCCACACCCTGCACAATTGGTTTTGAAATTGTTCTTGCGATAAAAACAGCAATAAAAATTCCGAGAATAATTGACACCAACGATATAACAAAAACACTTTGCCGTATTTTTCTGCCATCTTCAAGCATGACCGCATCTGTCATAATATGCTGCTTGGCCTCATGCCTCAGCTCTCCAAGAATCTTCTGGACGGATTTAAGATTGGGCACAGTCTGGGTAGCGTATAGAGTATTGGTTGCGGTTGCCTCAGCCATCAGAGCTGTTGCTCTCTTCTGCATCTTTGCAAGTGTCGCCTGAGTACCTTCAAGCGCAGAAAGTGTATCTGTCTGATATACGGCGTACGCTCTATCCGGGAATTCAGGGTTCCACAATTTTTGTATTTTCAAGGCCGATCCATGAAACTCAGCATGAGGTTTTTTTAATTCTTCAATCAAACCAGCAAACTCTGAATCCGATGCAGCAAGCTCCTTTCCTTCCTCGCCATAAATAAAAAGCCCTAAAGCACATTTGTGCTCATCTGTTTGTACTCCATGGCTGGGCAGTTTCTCCAGAAACATAGCTGACATTTTGCAAGTTGCCTTTAAATGATCAACTTCCATATGCGTTATAATTGCAGGTAATTGAGGATCTACAACCTTAAACATTTCCTTAATCTCAGCAGCAGATTTATGCAATAAGGCATGGGGTTCTTCAATTTTTTTCAATAACGTTGCCAATGAAGGAACCATTGCCTCAGCCTGCTGCCTCTCTGCACCATAGAGCCATTTACCGAAGGCACACTGGTGGGCATCAAGCTGTACATTAAGTTCAGTCACCCGTTCATCCGTTAACAATTCATTGACTTTATTTGCCCAGTCAAGATGATCAACTTCCTTTTGTGCCAGCAAAGCGTCCAGCTTATTTCCGGAGATAACTTCAGTTGCATCATTTATAAGAAAGCCAATCCCTCGAAGACTTACCAGGCCAATTATACCTGCGAGAAGAACGACAAGGCCAAAGCCTAATCCTAATTTTTTGAAGATTGTGAGATTTTTCCAGTACATGTCTATACACCTGATCTGTTATATGGGGGAGAAGAAAACGAGACTTTAGTATTTAATAAAATAATTTATATTGAATCTATGCGATATTGGGATTGATTGTCAAATTAAATTTAATATTTTTGTAGCACGCCCTTTTTAATTACAAAAACGAACTCGGCGCCTTGCTCCACAGGCAACCCTTTCGGATTATACATTCTTCTGCAGATCAACACATTACACTCATAACATACCACAACAAACGATCTGAATTCCGCTCAAGAGGTCTACTTTAGCAACGGGCGACACACCAAGCTTTATGGCGCCTGCCAGAAAAAAGTGCTAAACATCTCATTACAGATACATTCATAAACATCAAAAACTTCTTGTTTAGGCTTTTGATCTATAATACACCTAAATAAGAAGATTAAAATACGCACAAGGAGTAATCAAAATGTTCTCAGGTTTACTAGACAGCGGTGCTGTTATTATTGAGTTTAACGATAGAACAGGAATCACCGGTTACACAGCGGAGGATATTGTCGGAAAAAACTGGTTTGAAGTATTTATCCCCGATGCAGAAATCGTTACCATACTTGAAGTTTTCACCGGTCTCTTCCATGGTGACAATCCGAGCTGGCATTATGAAAACGAACTCGTCTGCAAAGATGGCAGCAGAAAAATGATTAAATTCAACAATAATCTTATAAAAGACCAGCAGGGAAGAGCTGAATTTCTGTTTTTTACTGCAACGGAAGATTAACACCTCGTTAGGCCCCATCTATTTTCCAGAGTTAATCTTTTCCCCACAAAAAAGGATCCGTATGTTTTCA
>DAOWDZ010000242.1 GCA_030638765.1 Desulfocapsa sp. | reverse complement strand
TCCCTTTGAAAATAGTCTCTGTGGACAATCAAAGGAAATTCGAGACAGAATGTGTAAACGGGTAGAGGATTTTGTGTATAACATGCTTGTGAACGTTTTCTCTGCTGAAGGAACTGCAGATCTTGCTAAAGAAGCAATTCTTAAGGCTGGTTCCTATGACTTGGGGCCAAAGGCTGATCTCATAGAAGACCCTGCTGATTGGACAAAAGAAAAAATTATTGCACGAGCAGCAGAGCTCGATACCGACAAAGGACCGGAAGGGGATTTTGATGACTGATGGAAAGAATCAACTGGTAATGAAAAAAATACTGGTTACCGGAACAGCTGGATTTATTGGTTCGTTTCTGGCGCGTAAATTACGTGAATCCGGTTGTGAAGTTATTGGTATTGACACAATCACTGATTATTATGATGTGAATCTGAAAAAAGATCGTCTTGCTAAAATTGCAGGTGGCGATGGCTTCCAGAATCTGGAAATTGATATTTCCGATAGAGGGGCAATGGAAAAGCTGTTTACTGATCACAGCTTTGATGCTGTGGTCAATCTTGCGGCTCAACCTGGAGTGCGTTACTCTCTTATTAACCCAGCATCCTATATTGATACTAACCTTGTTGGTTTTGCTAATCTTTTGGAAGGTTGCAGGCATTCTGGTGTGAAGCACTTTGTTTATGCATCTTCAAGCTCAGTGTATGGTGCAAATACGCACCAACCATACTCAGAACATGATAATGTGAATCATCCAGTGTCTCTGTATGCTGCGTCTAAAAAATCCAACGAATTGATGGCTCATTCCTACAGTCATCTTTTTGGACTTCCCTGCACAGGGCTTAGATTCTTCACCGTTTATGGTCCATGGGGACGTCCAGATATGGCGCCCATGTTATTTGCAAAAGCCATTCTTGCAGGTGAGCCCATCAATGTGTTCAATAACGGTAATATGGAACGTGATTTTACCTTTGTCGATGATATCGTTGAAGGAGTGGCAAGAGTTATCCAGGAACCTGCTCAACCTGATTTTGACTGGAAGAGCGATTCGCCAGATCCTGCGACTTCCTATTGTCCTTACCGTGTTTATAATATCGGGAATAATAAGAAAGAGCGTCTTCTCTATTTTATTCAGTTATTGGAAGAGAATCTTGGCAGGAAAGCTGATAAGAACTTTCTTCCAATCCAACCGGGAGATGTTCAGGCGACCTATGCAAATGTCGACGATCTTATCAGAGATTTTGACTATAAGCCAGACACCCCATTGGATGTTGGCGTGAAGAGCTTTGTTGACTGGTACTTGCAGTATTACAAACAGTAATAAAATATCATCTTCTGCAGAAGTATCTGGCTTCTGCAGAAGATTTTAATCCTTCATCAGTTCCATGGCTGCATTGATGATGGCTGGAGAATCCAGTTTTGAATTCTTCCACAGTGTTTTTTGTGGGCCATGTTCAATAAATTGATCCGCATATCCCAGTAGCTGAGTTTTCACAGAAAAGAGTTTGTTTTTTGAGAGGACTTCAAGCACAAGGCTTCCAAAGCCACCATGTTCTACATTGTCTTCTATTGTTACCACCCTGCCAGTTTTTTTAGCCCATTCACAAATTAACGTACTGTCCAGTGGTTTAATAAATCGTGGATTAATAACTGCTGCATTTATTCCAAGTTTTTCAAGTCCGTCGGCTGCTTTCAATGCAGGGTATACCCTGTTGCCAACTGGCAGTAATAAAATATCTTTGCCGTCTCGCAGGAGTTCTCCTTTTCCGATTTCAAGAGTCACGAATTCAGAGTCAAGGGCAATGTCTTCTCCACTGCCTCGTGGGTATCTGATGGCAGCAGGTCCTGGGAGTGTCACCGCTGTGTGCAGCATATGCTGCAGTTCGTTTTCATCTTTTGGTGCCATGTAGGTGAGATTTGGAATGAATCGTAGAAAGGAAATGTCAAAAACTCCGTGATGAGTTGGGCCGTCATCACCAACAACTCCCCCCCTATCGATGGCCAGGGTAACAGGGAGATTTGGGATGCAGACGTCATGGATAATCTGATCAAGTGCCCTCTGGAAGAATGAGGAGTAAATAGCAACCACCGGGCGAACTCCTTCTGCGGCAAGCCCGGCGGCAAACGTTACTCCGTGTTGTTCTGCAATTCCAACATCAAAAAAGCGATCAGGAAAGTCTTTAGCAAATTGAGTAAGACCAGTTCCAGCAGGCATTGCAGCAGAAATTGCCACTACATCTGGGTTGGTTTTTGCTATCTTGCAAATCGAATTGCCAAAAACCTCTGTGTAACTTATCGAACCGGAAGATGGGTTGGGAATACCAGTGGCAATATCAAAGGGGCCTACTCCATGGTAGTTTCCAGGGTTTTCTTCGGCAGGGCCATATCCTAGACCTTTCTGCGTGATTACATGAACAAGTACGGGTCCGTCAACATTGTCCCGGATATTCTCAAGGGTTGGAATCAGGTCTTCGAGCTCATGGCCAGATATGGGCCCAATGTAATAAAACTTCAAGGCTTCAAAAAGCATGGCCGGTGTAAAGAAACTCTTAATATTTTCTTCACTTTTTTTAAGGACGTTCAAGAATCGATCCCCAACACCACTGAGTTCTTTCAGGCGTGTGGAAATATGTTTACGTAATCGTCGGACGGTTTTAGATGTCAGCTGTCTCGAGAGAAAGCTTGACATTGCTCCAACGTTTTCCGAAATAGACATCTCGTTATCATTCAAGATGACAATGAGATCTTTATCAAGGTGCCCAGCCTGGTTAAGGGCTTCAAAAGCCATGCCTGCAGTCATTGAACCATCACCAATGATGGCAACCACTTTGTTTTTATCTTTCTTGAGATCCTTGGCACAGGCCATGCCAAGGGCTGCTGAGATGGAAGTTGATGAGTGTCCGGTTTCAAAAGCGTCAAATTCACTTTCTTTAAATTTCGGAAATCCGCTTAAACCTTTATATTGGCGAAGAGTGGAAAATCGCTCCTGTCTGCCGGTGAGGAGTTTGTGAGCGTACGTCTGGTGGCCAACATCCCATATCAGTTTGTCTTTTGGGGTATCAAAAACGTAATGAAGAGCAAGGGTGAGCTCGACGACACCAAGGCCGGGTGCCAGGTGTCCACCGGTTTTTGAAACCGTATTAATAATTGTGCTACGGAGGTCTTCGGCAATGAGATCAAGTTCAGGTATTGTGAGATCACGAAGATCAGCAGGAGACTCAATATCTTCCAGTTTGATCTGGTTGGATTCTATGGTGTTTGTTGTTAGCATATATAAATATCCTTGGCGATCGCGCTGTTTAATGCGATCGGGTAACTATGTAATCAGCCAGCAGACGTAAGGGCTGGGCTTTGTCGTCGAAGGTGGCCAGGCAATTTTTGGCTTCTTCGACTGCATTTCTGGCACGTATTCGCGTCTCTTCAATACCAAAGTAAGCAGGATATGTTGCTTTGCCAAGTTCTTCATCACTGCCTGCTGTTTTTCCGAGTTGTTCTGTGGTGGCTGTGGCATTCAGAAGGTCATCAACAATCTGAAAGGAGAGGCCAATTTGGTTGCCGTATTGTTCCAGTAAACGGAGTTGCTCCCTATTGGCACCACCTGCTATTGCACCCGCCACAACCGAGGCAGTTATTAAGGCCCCTGTTTTGCTTCTATGAATAGTCTGCAGAGTTTCAAATGGAAATTTTGTATTTTCATTGGCAATATCAAGTGCCTGACCACCCACCATTCCGAATGGTCCTGCTGCCCGTGCTATGCAGTGGCTGATGGCAAGTTTTTTGTCTGCATCAAGGTTCCCAGATTCCGGGTTGCAGAGGAGGTCAAAGGCCCATGATAGTAATCCATCACCGGCAAGAATGGCTCCGGCTTCACCATAAAGGACATGATTTGTTGCTTTGCCGCGACGCAGGTCATCATTATCCATGGCGGGTAAATCGTCATGGATCAACGAATAGGTGTGGATACATTCAAGAGCACAGGCAACGGGAAGAACATCCTGGTCAGCTATGCTGTCACCACCGGTGGCACGAGCCGCAGCAAGACAAAGGATGGGGCGAACACGTTTTCCGCCAGCGAGTAGTGAGTATCGCATGGCCTCAATATGGTTTGCAAAATCACCATTGGCCTCAGGGATAAAGCTGTCAAAGGCAGCTTCAACCAGGAGCCGCTGCTCATTGAGATATTTCTTGATCTCCATGGTCCAACTCATCAAAGGGTTGTTGAGTGAGTCCACCCTGTTTTTCCAAAAGCAACTCAACCTTTGCCTTAGCTTCAGTCAATGTCGTATTGCAAAAATCCACAAGCCCGATTCCCTCGTCAAATTTCTTGAGACTTTTCTCAAGACTGAGGTCACCGTTCTCTAGTTCTTCGGTTATCTGTTCGAGTTTTCCAAGAGCAGTTTCAAATGTTCGTTTAGCCATTTTCTGTTTAATCTGGGTGAAGATGCAGAATTACTTTTCTTTAACTTTAAAGCCCATTATATATATTCACAGTTGAGTGAGAAGTCGAGAAGAAAGTGGTATTTAGATCCCCTATGAAGAGTAAAATTGAGACGCATATAGAGTCATTCTTACGCTGGCTTGAGGTGGAAAAGGGCTATTCTGTTCATACCGTCTCCGGGTATGGTCGGGATTTGACCGAATTTTCAGGAACACTTCAGGCAGACCATAAAGTAGAGGCGCTGCAATCTGTTGATATAAGGCGGTTTGTTGTCAGCCTACATGGTCATAATAGTGCTGCAACTGTGGCAAGGAAGCTCTCTGCCTTGAGGAGCTTTTTCAAATTCCTTCTCAGGAAGAAGAAAATTGCACATGATCCCATTGATGGAATAACAGGCCCAAAGACGGGAAAGTATCTTCCGGTATTTCTAACGGTTGATGAAGTTTTTTCTCTGCTTGAAGCGCCAACGGAGAAGGAACGGTTTATGCTTCGTGATCGTGCAATACTCGAACTTTTGTATTCCACAGGAATGCGCGTATCAGAGTTGGTTTCAAGAGATCTTTTGAACCTTGATTTTACAACTGAAATGCTTAGGGTGAGGGGCAAAGGAAATAAGGAGCGACTGGTACCGGTTGGACGGCCCGCACTTGAAGCAATTCAAGCCTGGTTTCCTTTGAGAGATCAGCT
Source organism: Desulfocapsa sp. (assembly GCA_030638765.1). The sequence continues at coordinate 5,839 of DAOWDZ010000242.1, read as the reverse complement.
TATTGCGGATCGTGCCAGACGAGGTCGTGAAGTTGAAAAAAAGGCTCTGTTCCTCAATGGCCGTGGCGGTCGCCTGACAAGCAGAAGTGTTGAGCGAATGGTTAAATCCTACGGAGAAAAAGCGGGTATTCCACAGATTGTAACGCCCCATGCCTTACGCCATTCATTTGCGACCCATCTTCTGGAGATGGGGGCTGATTTGAGATCTGTTCAGGAGTTGTTGGGACACGCGAGTTTGTCAACCACTCAGCGTTATACGCATCTGACTCTAGACCATTTAACGGAAGTATACGATAAAGCTCATCCGCACTCAAAATAAGAAGTAGTACAAAAATTAACTTGTCAAAATAATAATATTATGAAAATACGCTCAACAACAATACTGGCCGTGCGTCATAATGGTCAGGTCGCGGTCGCTGGTGACGGGCAGGTTTCTTTAGGAAACACTGTCATGAAGCACCATGCTAAAAAGGTACGACGTCTGTACAATGGTAAGGTTATTACTGGATTTGCTGGAGCCACCGCCGATGCATTCACCCTATTTGACCTGCTCGAGCAGAAACTGGAACAGTATAATGGGAATCTTATGCGAGCCGCCGTTGAGCTTGCCAAGGAATGGCGCACTGATAAAATGCTGCGCAGACTTGAGGCAATGCTGGTTGCAGTTGATGAGGAGTATTCACTTCTTCTCAGCGGAACCGGCGATGTAATTGAAGCCGATAATGGCGTACTTGCCATCGGATCCGGCGGGCCATACGCGCAAGCCGCAGCCTTAGCACTTATTGGCAATTCTGACCTTAACGCCGAAGAAATTTGTCGTGCTTCCATGACCATCGCCGCTGATATCTGTGTGTTTACTAATCATTCAATAATTTTAGAACAAATAGAAGAATAGATATCTATTCATATTCCTGTTTCTAAAAAAATAACTTTAAAACAGAGGAAAGTACTTTTTCAGCAGTTTTTTTGTTGAATTTTGCCATAAAATGATACCTACACAATCCTTAACTCCCAAAGATATAGTTGTCGAGCTTGATAAATATATCGTCGGTCAGGCTGATGCCAAACGATCTGTTGCAATTGCTCTTAGAAACCGATGGCGTAGACGTCAGGTTCCATCACCGCTTCGTGAAGAAATTGCTCCTAAGAATATCATTATGATAGGACCAACCGGAGTTGGAAAAACAGAAATTGCAAGACGATTGGCCACCCTTGCCCAATCTCCTTTTTTTAAAGTTGAAGCCTCAAAATTTACAGAAGTAGGATATGTAGGCAGGGATGTCGAATCCATGATTCGTGATCTTGTTGAGATTGCAATCAGTATGGTTAAAGAAGAAGAACGAATTCGTCTTGAAGGGCTTGCAGAAGCCAACGCAGAAGAACGAATACTTGATGTTCTTCTGCCCCCAGTTCGTGAACCTGCTAATACGCAGGCTGGTCCCGATGGAATGCATTCTTTTGTCACCAAGAACGATGATCCGATAGCCGGTAATCTCCCGGAAATGAAAAAGGAAGATGATTCAACCCGTGAAAAGTTTCGAAAAATGCTCCGGGAAGGAAAGCTTGATGATCGTGAAGTTGAATTGGATCTTGCTGAATCGCATTCCACGCCAATGGTTGAAATCATGACAACCTCCGGTATGGAGGATATGCAGTCTAATCTTCAGGATGCATTCAGTAAGATTTTTCCGAAAAAGAAAAAGAAACGGAAGATCAAAATTCCTGATGCCATTAAGGGGTTAACTCAGGAGGAAATGGAGCGCCTCATCGATATGGATAAGGTAACCAGTGAAGCTCTTAAACGTACCGAAGAATCCGGAATAATATTTCTTGATGAGATAGATAAGGTTGCTTCAAGGAGCTCCGGTGGCCATGGGCCAGAGGTTTCAAGAGAAGGAGTGCAGCGTGATTTACTTCCAATCGTCGAGGGCTCAACCGTAACCACAAAATATGGAATGGTGAAAACCGACCACATCCTTTTTATTGCAAGTGGTGCTTTTCATCTTTGTAAACCGTCTGATCTTATACCAGAGCTTCAGGGCCGTTTCCCCATTCGTGTTGAACTGACCTCTCTTGGAAAAGAAGAATTTGTACGAATTCTTACTGAACCTGAAAGTGCTCTTGTTAAACAGTATATAGCCATGATGGCAACTGAAGGTGTCGAACTTGTTTTTGACGCGGATGCTATTGATGAGCTTGCTGGGATTGCTGTTGAAGTAAACGAAAAAACGGAAGAAATAGGAGCAAGAAGATTACATACTGTTATGGAGAGAGTGCTTGATGAGCTCTCCTTTGATGCAAGTGAACGTGGTGAAGAACGTTTTGTTGTAACGGCAGAATATGTGAAAAAACAACTGAGGGATGTGGTTGAGGATCGAGACCTCAGCAGATATATCCTTTAAATTCTTAAAGTTAAGCAAAATATCAGGAAATACAGAATGCGTTATATAGACCCGGAATTAAAATATTGTCCACAATGTGATGACGAATATAGAGAAGATATGACCACATGTGTCTCCTGTAACATAGACCTTATAGATGGTGGAAAACGACTCACAATGGAAAATGCAGCAAAGGAAAAGTTTACATCACGTTCCATGGATATATCGCCTGATGACGAGCTTGCCAATATCAGAAAGGGCCCTCTTGCTGAAATGAAGTACCTCAAAACTCTGCTTGCTTCAGAAAATATCCCTGCACTGGTCTTTGGAGAAGATGGCAGTTGTGGAAAAGGCTGTTGTGGAAGTGATTTCTTTCTTCAGATTAAAGTAGCAGATGGAGAAGAGGCACTGGAAGTTCTTGCCAAAGAGTTTAAACGAACTACGGCTCTTGATTCTCATGATTTGAGCAATGCTCATGCAGTTTTTGACACAGGGGTGGCAAAATCCACATGTCCAGCCTGTGGTACTGAGTTCTCAACAAGTGAATCAACCTGTCCTGATTGCGGCCTCTGTTTTTAGAAGGCTTTAGATTAGATTGTTACCTATGGGTAAGCATAATTAAATTTGATTTTAATTGCAGGCGTATCGGTTTAGAGATGGCTGCAAATTTAACAAAGAGAGTACTTTTCTCTTGTGGGAATGGTTCTCATTTGTTATGTAATTCCTATTCACTAAAAAGAAATGCTCAACAGATAGTCGAGTAGTTGAGTTGATGGGTGATTTTTCTTTTAAGAGGCTGCAGTTAAAAAATGTTGCCAGTTGCTAATTTAAAATCAAGAGGAAACAAATGAGTAAAGAAACAGTAAAATGTGAAGTGTGCGGTAAAGAGACTGATAAAGAAAAACTTACACTCTGCATTGGTTGCAATAAAAACTTCTGTGAGGACTGTCACAGTCCTGAAACGAACGAAGAATACTGCGTTGAATGTGTGGGAATGGGTGGTGTTGTACCCCAATCATAGCTAAAATCCCTGAAGGCAGGGTCATTAAATTGATCCTGCCTTTCCATATCCACTATCAATGGCCATTGACTACTTACCTTGTCAACTGCAAGTCCCTCTCGTACAGAATGTTCGATTCACAAGAACAATATAACGAAAAAAACCAGTAGTTTATGTAGGGGAAACATATTCCAGTTGTACTGGCTGCATCTTCAACGTCATGTTATCATTCTTCTTGTGTACGACAATATTTTTCAACCAGTTGCTGTTATCTTCTAGCGGATAGTCAGAGCGGCAATGAGATCCTCTGCTCTCTGTCCTTAACAGTGCTGATTTACATACCATCTCTGAGAGGAGCAGCATATTCTGAAGACCAATTTTTTGCATGAGAGCTTTGGGTGTTTCAATTTTGCATTTTTTACTCTCAGACCTGAAATCTTCAATGTGTGTCAGAGCTTTTTCAAGATCATCTGAGCTTCTAACAATTCCTGCTCTTAGCCACATCATCTTTTTGAGTGATTTAAGCAGAGAAATGGAGTCGACACCAACCGGGGAAAAAAGAGAATTCAGTCTCTCTTTCTCTTGCTCAATGAGTTTTTCTGGTGCACTATTTTTATCGCTTTCTTTGGCGTTGATGGCGGCATTGTGTCCGGCAATTCCTCCCATGGAAAAAATTTCAGCAAGGGCATTACCGGCAAGTCGGTTGGCGCCGTGCATGCCAGCACAGACTTCACCGACTGCATAGAGGCCAGGAAGCGAAGTCTGGGTGTTGGTGTCAATCATGACACCTCCCATACTATGATGGGTTGTGGGGGATACGACACATGTCTTTTTTTCAGCGACACCCTGTGGAAGCATGGGTTTAAGTTGATTCAGCCTCTCATCAGAAACTGCGCTCAGATCCATAGTCATACCATTCTCTATGCCAAGGCCATCCCGGATCTCCTTGAAAATTGTCTGCGCAAGAAGGTCTCTGGTAAGGGTCTTCGGATTGTTCAAGCCGTGTTTAGTCAGGATGTTCTCGTTATTCGCGTTTTTCAGAACAGCTCCATTAAAAAGAAACCCTTCGTATAATAAAAGATTACTACCTCTTTTCCCCGAGGCTGTGGGATAGTACTGAACGAACTCCATATCCTTTAAGGGAATTCCTAATTCGTAGGCCAAGGCCAGGCCATCCCCATTTATTCCGGGCGTGTTGCTTGTATTGAAGTAAATCTGCGAGTAGCCACCTGTGGCCAAAATAACGGATTTGGCTTCAAAAATGACAAAAGTGCCATCCTCTGAAACTCCTGTCACTGCAGCAATCCTGTTATCACTTGAATAAAGCTTGGTAATAAAGACCTTATCTATAAAAGTTACGCCTATTTTCTGGGCATGAGAAAGGAGTGGCAGCATATAATCTTTGCCTTTATGGGTTTTCCCTTGAACATCCCGTGCATAAGAGTGTCCTGGAATAGCAAGGAGATCGAATGCATCGTCGTTTTTTGAGAAACGGGCACCATATTTTTCAAGAATAGAGGGTTGGCGACCAGCTTCATTTGCCATCACCTGCACCAGCTTCTGGTCATTGATATACCGTCCTCCAGTGATGGTATCTTTCAGATAGACCTGAGGGTTGTCCTTGCTGTCACCCCATCCTGGAGAAGTAAGGATCGCTTTTGACATAATAGTGTTATTGCCGTACCCAACCTTTGCTTTGGAAACAACAATCACCCGAGCACCGCTCTCTCTTGCTTCGATGGCACTCCTGAGGCCAGCTCCTCCCCCACCAATGACCAAAACATCGCATGAAAATCTTTTATTGTTTGTAGCTAAACCCATATGGTTTTCCCTCTTTCTTCTAGCAGTATTTTTTCGCCATTTGGCGAAAGTTTGGTATCTTCAATTGCGTCAACGTAAAAACGAACCGTATCAACAGGATGTAACAGATGATCTAGTGGTCGCAAACTGAATTCTGAGCCCTTATGTAATACACAAAAGTACAGCGATTATATGGGCAATTACGTGAGATCCCGACAAGTAGATTTCTGGGTTCACTGGGAGGACGAATCGATCCCTGTTTATTCTACACAACGATCTGTCTTGCCATTTATATAGTATCTCGAAAAATAAGCATATCTATTTATATGAAAAGTTCAAACCTTTTGTTAGGTTGTACGATACAATTTGCGTCGTTTGTGGTATCTTTTTTATATGGAAATTGACTGGGGTTTATCAAAAATAAAAGCATAGATTTTTTTACCTTCGTCAGAAGGGCATATTTTTGAGGAGAATAGAAATGATTAAAAAATTACTCGTTACAGCAGTTTTGTTGTTGTTAGTTTTTCAACAAGAGGCACTTGCCGGGAATTTTGTTCCCTTTGTAACAAAAAACATCACAATAGAGACTCTTAAGGAAGTACAGAAAGGGGGATTTGTTCTTTATATGCGGCATGCCCCCACTGACACGTCACATCCT
>DAOWDZ010000229.1 GCA_030638765.1 Desulfocapsa sp. | reverse complement strand
AATGGTATTTTCTGTGAAACTGTATTCCACGGTATTTTCGGGTGCTGTCTCAGTTCCATTTTTGGGGAGATCATGGGTGGAAATCTTTTCAAGCAGAACAGGTGAGGTCGTTACTGGTGTAGCGATTTTTGTTTTAACTGATATGTGAGATTTGGGGATGGATAGGGTGAAAGTGCTTCCGTGTCCCTTTTTACTCTCAATCTGTAACTCACCACCAAGCAATTCTGCAAAACGTGTGCTGATGGAGAGCCCAAGGCCTGTGCCGCCGTATTCACGACTGACGGTACCATCAACCTGCTTAAAGGCCTCAAATACCTGGGCCAGCTTGTTTTCTGGAATACCAATTCCCGTATCAATTACGGCAAAATTCAGATGTTCTTTCTCATCGTCGAATATGTGTAGTGTGACACTACCTGTTTCTGTGAATTTAAAGGCATTTGATAGAAGATTTTTCAGTATCTGGGTGACCTTTTTTTCGTCAGTTTCAATATCTTCCTTTAAGTCATCTTGAATGATAAATTTGACTTTTTTATCCTCACTTACGGGGGCGAAAAGTTCCATTAGAGTTGACCCCATGTGCTCCGATGAGGTGGTGGTCACATCCAGCTCCATCTGTCCGGCTTCGATCTTAGACAGATCCAGAATGTCATTGATCAGTAAGAGCAGATCGTTACCGGCGTGATGGATTACGGCGGCTTTTTTACTGTCAGTTTCACCGTCCAGGCCATCACGCAGCATTTTTGAGAGCAGGATAATAGAGTTCAGCGGTGTTCTTAGTTCATGGGACATATTAGCCAGAAATTCCGACTTATATTTACTTGCCAACATCAATTCATCTGCTTGTTTGTTAAGATCAGCTTTGGCAGCATTAAGGATTTGATTCTGCTTTTTCATATCATCGGACTGCATTTGCATCTGCTGAGCCTGTTCTTCCATCTGCACATTGGTCTGCTGTAACTCTTCACTCTTGAGCTGCAGTTCTTCGTAATCGCGTTGTGCTTTGTCGAGCAGCTCCTTGATCTTTTCATTCTGTCCAGAGGAGATAATAAAAGTGGCAATAACTGAAGATGCCTGTTCAATAAATTCAATCTGGTTGTTGCTAAACCCTTCGAGATGGGCAATTTCAGCCACTCCCACCAGCTTGTTGTCGCTGAGGAGAGGAAAGGTATAGGTGGCAGCAGGTATCTCACTTTGCAGACCTGTCTCGACAACATGCTCAGATCGGTTTCCTTGAGACAGGTGGATGGGTTCTTTTTCAAGAGCAACCTGGCCAATCACTCCTTCACCGATACTGATTTTGTTGCCAAGCCTGTCACGTTTGCTGAATGCAAAGCTTGCCTGCATCTGGAGAAATTCCTGCTCTTCATCAAAATAGTAGATTACTCCGGATGCCCCCTGCAGATAGCGACAGAGATGGGTTATCGATTCTTTGGCAACCATATCAGCAGCAATGTCACCGCTAAGTTTTTTGCTAAGCGCAGAAATACCATCTTTGATGAAATTATCTTTTTCGGTTGTTTTGTGATTATGGGCGAGAACATTGGTCATTTTCATCAGGGCAGTGGATAACTGATCCTTATTACTGCGTGGTTTAATAGTGGTGTGAAAGTCACCATCGGCGATCTTTGCTGTTTGAGTTAGCACCTCCCGCAGATTTTCCATCATTTGATTAATGGTACGACCCAACTCATCGTTTATCCCTCGCAGGGTGAAGTCACGGCTGTAATCACCAATGGCGATATCTTTTGAAATGTTTTGTATGTCACTGAGATAGGTAATCATACCGTTCAGGGCTTTTGCAAGGTTGTCGTTTTCCCCATTGGGGGTAAGAAGTGGGACATTCTCACCCGCTGCCATGGTATCTGAGATCTCAGCGATGCTTCTCAGGCGTTCGGTCATTGCGTTGAGAGCCTGATTGAGCTGATCATCTTCTGAATGAACTGAAACTTTTTTGGAAAAATCACCTTCGGCAATGGCATTTGCCTGAGCGATGGTTGAGCGCATCCCTTCGATCATAATATTCGTTGAATGAACGATGGTTCCGACTTCATCATTTGATGTATACTCAATTTTTTCGGAAGGGATCTGGCCAACGGCAAGTGCCTGAAGGTGCTCCGAGACATGTTGTAAGGGGGCGAGGGTCTTGTAGAGATGTCGCAATAAAAAGATGATACCAATGAGAAAGAAGAGACTGAGTGCAATAAATGCCAGCTCAAACTGTTGAAGTTTTGCCAGGGCAAATTTTTGTGGAATGACATTCACCACAATCATATAATTGTCATTGAGAACCCCACTGGGATAGAGCCGTCTGTAACTGATGATCTGGTTTTCTTCAATGATGGTACCGCTCGATTTTTCCATCATTTCAAGCTTGGCCTTAGGGTAATTAATCCCGAAGGTCTCCTCGGTTCCACGGTCAAAGCCGAAGATTTTACTTTCATCTTTATGGTAGAGGTAAAATCCATCCTTATTTAAAAGAAAATAGTTATCCTCTTTGATGTCTGTGTCCAGAGAACTGATAAGTTTCATCATATGATCGCCAAAAAGGTTGATCACAACTATGCCTTTACTTATTCCATTTCTGTCGATAACAGGCATGGAGTACCGGATAGTCGACTCGTGCGGGTAGACGATTTTTCCTAATTCACGGTTGAGATTAAAGGGGGATACAAAGATGGTGCCGGGAATAAGCTTCATGGTCTTGGTGAAGTAGCCACGGTGTTTTTTGTTCTGCAATTTGTTTTTTTGTACGACTACAACCTTATTTTCGTCGTCATCATAATTGAGGCGTATCTGTTCCTGACCATCTGTTGCCAAGAACCGCATCTGGGAATAGCGTTTCTTGGAATAGAGGAAAGATTCAAATGCTTTATACGTCACATCCTGCCAGTAATCTACATTTTCTTTGTCGCCAATATCATTCCAGGCAATGAAACGTTTAAGGGCATAAAAATCGGTGAGGAAATGAAGATCTGTCACGCTGGATTTCAAATAGGCATCCAGTAACGAGATCATTTTGTCTACGTTTTCCCCCGAGCGGTTAATACTGTTTTGAACGTGGGCTTCTTTGGCGTTATCATAGCCAAAATAGCCATTTACACTAAATGAAATCAGGATGAATATACCAAAAAGGAGTCCGATCCTAGTACTGATTCTGGTTTTTGTGTTTTGAACAGCAGTTACAGTACTCATAATTTACCTTAGGGTATTGATCAGGTTTATTTTTAAGAGAACCCAGCCAAGTAACTGGTTGACGTCGGCGGGTGTTTTCTGGGTATAGTAACGAGCTGCCTGGGTGACATCATGGCGAAGTCCAAGACTTGCCTTGATGACCTGCAGTTCGGCCATAAGGATGAGAGTCATCTCGAATACATCTTCAGGAAGTGGATTGTCGAGGTAGAAGACAGAGGCATCTACCCCCTCTATTCCCACGCCGCTTTCAAGAGAAGAAATCTTTTCAAGAAGATGCAGTGCAGTGATCATTGCTTCTCTGGGGGTCGCAGTTACTATTTTTTCCGGAGGGATGGTTGTATCAGTGAGGCCGAGAAGTCTAATAATGACGTTTACATCCTGATAGATACGCATGGCTTCACCGTACACATAGGATGGCGTAAATTCGCTGCCGTTGATAACATCAAAAAGGCTCGAGACATGCCTCAGTTTGTTGAAAACATCCATTGGTGTTTTTTTACTGAATGTCTCAGGTGGTGTGATCATCTCTAAGATGCCGAGTCTGAATTTTATTATCCGCAATTCGGTGAGAACCCGTTGTGTCTGCTCGTAAGTGAGTATGGGGTTGACGTTGAGCACCGGTTCCATATAGACGGGTTCTATGATAGGCAGGCCGTTTGCCCGACGCAGAATGTTGGTCTTGACCATAAGCTCATAGGTTTTCTGCCAGGCGTGACGGGGGGTAAGCTCGGTTGTTATGGCTTCCTTGAGTTCTTCTTTACGATTGATATTGAAGAATCTTTTGATCGTGAGCAGCTCTTTTTCTATCTGCACAACTTCACTGTAGACAGAAGAGGGTGTAAGACTCTCACTGGCCAGCAGCTGGGTATGCCGGAAAGATATCATCACAAAAAAGATAAGAAAGCTGAGCGGCAGTGCATTTTTGAAGATGCTGTTTGCTGTTTTTGTGGTAGTCATTTTTTTCTCCTCAATACACCTGAAGTGTAAAGCAGCAGGGCAAGCATTAAACTGAGTGCAGCCAGGATAACGGTGAGCATCATGCGATGCTGCTGATGCATTAATTTGGTGGATTCTTCCGAGGCATTTCTTGCCTGTTTGGTAACCGTTT
>DAOWDZ010000056.1 GCA_030638765.1 Desulfocapsa sp. | reverse complement strand
TCAGAAACCACATCAAAACCAGGTTGTAAATCCGGCACACAGAAGCGAACCTCCGTGTACAATTCTCCCAGATTTTTCTTGGTGATTCGGTTAGCAAGTATAAAATTAAGCCGATTTTTATTTCTGTCTGCTGTTACTTTTAAATCGTTCAATGTTTCCCCGGAAAATATGCTTAGTGAAAAATATTTCGCAACTTTGTAGGATATTGTATCATCAACAAGATTGTTTACAAAACTTTCTTTAACAGGTGTCGGAAAGATACGATCGCCACACAAAGAGCAGATAATTCTTTATTATCCTTCACTTACACACAACACATTGAAGAGTCACATACGCAAATTCAACGACTTATCCCTTAAAGAAAAAATTCTTTTTATTAAGGCCTTCATGCTGTTAGGAATAGTTCGTACCGCCATACTAACTATTCCATTTAAAAGACTTACACGTTCTCTTGAACAACATACAAGTATCAAATCAGGTCCAGCATTATCTTCTGTTGATATGGACAATGCTCTACTTATTGGCAAGGCAATCGAAAGGGCAGCACAACATACCCCATGGCAAAGCACCTGCCTCACGCAAGCCCTTACAGCACACCGAATGTTATACAAAAGAAATATCCCAGGTGTTTTCTACCTGGGTGTCTTAAAAGAACGACCAGAAACAGCCCAGGCACACGCCTGGTCGCAATGTGGAGATACAATACTCACAGGTGAAAGTGGCCATGAATCTTTTACCGTAGTCTCAGTGTTCCTCTGGAAAAAACAAACTTAACGTCAAAAGACAGATTCACACCTGGAACCACATAGAGCATGTATCTATCTAGTATTAATATACTATCACCCCACAAAGCATATAACATTTTCTATGGCAACTTTTCCAATATAAATTTATAATTAAACACTATGATCAATAGAAATCAGATATTCCTGTTATCCAAGGATGTGCTCAGTCAGGAAATTGATGGAGAAGCTGTCTTGCTTGACATGAAAAGTGAATGCTACTTCGGACTCAATGAGGTTGGGAGTAAAATCCTGGCAACCCTTCAAAAGGGTGCGACACTCGACTATTTAGTTTCATCTTTACAAGGTGATTATGAAGTTGACAAAGACACGTTAGAGGCGGATATTTCAGTACTTCTTTCAGAACTACTCGAGGCCGGACTCATCTTTCCAGAAAGTAACTAAAAAAGTGCCAAGCTAGAGAGGCTCACGTTGAAATATTCCATATTCAACCATATTGTGGAAAGCAATATTCCACTTCCTGAATTACAGGAAAACAGTAGTGCCCCTCCCACAATTTTCTTTAATTCATTACAGGATTCTCCCCCTGACATTGCCATTAAATGGATCCATCACTGGAAACTCCCCAATGGAAATACCTCCATCTCTGTAGGGAAAGAAAAGGAATCATACTGGCTCCGCTTTCCTGGGATATCTGATTTTAAACTTCAACCAGACAATAACCACATAAGCTCATACTCCAACACAAAAATACCCAACCACACCATTAGCCACTTACTTCTTGACCAGGTTATCCCTCGCTTACTCAGCCACAATGGTGATTTAATTATTCACGCAAGTTGTGTTCAGATCGATGATAATGGTGTTCTGTTTTGCGGTAACTCAGGTTGGGGAAAATCAACCCTTGCCGCATTTTTCTACAGTGAAGGCCACCCTCTCCTGACAGACGATTGCATTCTCTTAAGAACCAAAAAATCCGACATGCTCGGAACACCAAGTTATCACGGCATTCGCCTTTTAAATGATAGCCTTGCACAGCTTCCAAATTTACCAGAAACACTAACTGATGTATGTCATTATTCGCAAAAAAAACGTTTATCATTGCCTGAAGAAAAAAGAGTGCAAACACTTCCAATTTCTGCAATTTTCATGTTACGTGACCCCAAACTCCCGCCCAACGACTTCACGACAACTGATAACATTCCAAGATCAAAGGCCATCATCGAGCTTATAAAACACTGTTTCCCCCTGGACATTACAGACCGTAATAAAACTAGTCAGCAACTCACTTCTCTTGCTGGGCTCATCAAAAAATCCAAAACCCGATTTTTAAAACTTAATTCTCCCCGACGGATGGAGTCACTCCCTGACATAATGAAAGCAATCATAACTGCCTCCACTGCTCCCCTCCACAAAAATTAACTATGAGTGGTATTTTCGGCATATATCACTCGGATGACCGACCCGTTAATTCATCGCACCTACAAGGAATGGCTGAAGCAAGTGCTCATCGTGGTCCGGATGGAACAAAAACCATTACCCTGCCCCATATCGGTTTTGGCCATAGCATGTTGCAAACTACTCCAGAATCGCAGTCCGAGATTTTACCATACACTGACCTGGAAAGCGGTCTAACCATAACAGCTGATGCCAGAATTGATAACCGTGAAGAGCTGTGCGACAAATTGGGCATCCAACAGAGCACTACTCTTTCTGACAGCATGCTTATTGTCAGTACTTATAAAAGATGGGGAGTTGCTGGTTTCGCTCAACTCATTGGGGATTTTTCTTTTGCGCTTTGGGAACCCGCCAAACAACGGTTAATTTGTGCCAGAGACTACATAGGTGTTAAGCCATTTTATTATTATCGTACATCCAAGCAGTTCCTCTTCAGCTCAGAAATCAAACAAATTGTAGAATACCCCAGGGTTCCATTAACCCCCAATGAAGGAATGGTTGCCGAGTATCTTGTCGCGACTTTTCGAAGTAAAACTGAGACACTATTTAGACATATCAGCAGAATTGCTCCCGGACATTTCCTTATCACATCACCAGAACAATTCACTGTAAAGCAGTTTTGGTCGCCACAGCCCAACAAACGCATATGGTACAAAAACAGTTCCGATTACACGGAACATTTTCTTGATATTTTTCGCTCATCTGTTGGGAGCATGCTGCGAACAACCGACCCCGTGAGCGTATCACTGAGTGGCGGACTTGACTCTTCGTCAGTTGTTGGAATGGCGTGCAACATCCTTAGAGAAAGCAACCATCCCGACCCCGAAATCTACAGTGCGGTTTACCCCGGATTACATTGCGATGAAGAGCAATATATTGACATCGTTGCTGAAGCATTAGGGCTTCAGGTGCACAAAATACCATCACACGAATATGTAGCTGAATCATGGCTAAAACAGGCTAAATTCAGTCACCAAACCCCATATCCTGTAAACTTAACCATGAATAACAATCTTAAAAAAAGAATTGCAAACAGCGGTTCCAGGGTTTTACTTTCTGGTATTGGAGGCGATGAATGGTTTCAAGGAAGTGGATACCCTTACCTCGATTTTATTCTCGGTAAGAGGTTCAAAGATCTAAAAGAGCAGTTTTATTTTTCTTTCTCGAGAAATAAACATGCCGCGTTAAAGCGTCTTTTAGTAAATCTTTTTTGGTCATCAACTCCCTGTTTTCTGCGCAAAGCCCTTTGCACACGACAGCCACTCTCTCTGCCGAAATGGCTTCCTGAAGACTTTTTAAAATCCAGTGATATCCGCAATCGAATCGTCAATTCAGACCAAAGGTTAACACTCGACAACCTTGGCGCCCTCTCAACGGCCAACATCCATTCAAACGGAACAGAAAGTTTTGTTTTAGACAATATAGACAGGTATCACGCTTCCCTTGGCATTGAGTTCCGCTCACCTTTTTTAGATCGCAGAATTGCTGATTATGCCATCTCGATACCAGATTACGAATGCTACTGTCAGGGGCAGACCAAATTTCTTTTAAGACAAGAAGCCAACTACACACTCCCCACGCAGATAAAAAAACGTCATAGCAAAGCTGAATTTTCTTTTTTTATCAACGCAGCATTTCTCAGCCCTCAGTTTAACAAATATATGAAAAACTTATCCATTTCCAAACGGGGCTGGATAGATACAGATATCCTTCAGGAAAAATTCATAGCAGTATTGGAGGGTATCAAGAAAAACAGACATTCCAAGGGAGGCAGAAAACGGGAGACATTTAATGCTATAGCCATAGAAATATGGCACAGAGCCGCCTTCAAAACTTGAGCAAACGCAGAAAAGAGTACTAACGAAACTCGGCAACACTCTCTATCAACATAGACAGTGTGCCTCTTTAAAACTTACTCTAAAAAAGATCCTAATACGACGTCAGATCCTCTTTACACGTATTATCAGTACACTCACCATCCATGCCAGATCCAGCTGCACCAAATGTTAATTTGGTAACAGTACCAAATCTTACCAAAGTTGGTTTTTCATATATTGAAGCTCCTGTCTCAGCTACTATACCAGTACTCACAGGTTCTTTTTTTACATTCTGTTTCATAAACCAGCTCCTAATAAAAAAAAGTCTTCAGTGAAAATATTTACAATTTCTTCTTCCTGAGACGCATACCAGACAGTCCCAATAAGCCCACACTGAAAAGTACAAGGGTGGCAGGTTCAGGCACTGGAGTTTCAGATATCTTCGCATATAATTGACGTTCTGCAGTGGCATTTTCAGCCACCACAATGAAATTACTTATAGAAAGATCATCAAATTCATCAAGTATTCCAAAACCTAAAATTTCAAAATCATAACTGATACTATCATACTCAAAGGTATATTTCTCTGAAAAATTTGTAAGCGTTACTGTATCAGAAACAGGAGTATCAGAATCATTTTCTGTATTAGCTGTATTAGCTATTGCATATGACGCCGTTAAATTAAATGATTTCTCAAAACTAGTTGCGCCGTTATCAGTGAGCATAAAGTCAAGAAACAGATCAACTCCATTTACAGTTGCACTATTGTAATTATCGCCGTTATTATACGTGAAATCCCCAAATGCAAAGATTTCATCATCGTCTGTCTCTACAACACCAGGAGCACCATCACTTCCAACTCCGTCAAAGATAAACTCACTTCGAGGAAAAGCAGATCCAGTATCAGAAAGCGTCCCGCTATATGGACTCAGATAGGTTGAACTTCCCCACCAAAACAGTGCGGTATCATGCTCTGTAATTGCTGGATCCAAACCATCATCATCATTTTCCACATCCCAAATATCCATAGAGGGGTTGGTTACAGGGGTTGTAGGATAATCAGGAGCTGGATTATCAGATTTCACATCAAGCCAAGACCCTATAGCACTTCCAGCAAATTCCACCGCACTTGCACTCGTCGAAAAGAAAAGAAAAAAACCTACCGAGACTACAGCAATTAGCTTTGTTCCCATGTCATCACCTTTTGTACCTATTCACAATCTCGTCATTCACAATTACAACGAACAACACTTTCGTCATTCATGTGTGATACTGTAACCGCCAGACGCTTGAAAATCAATGGGTAGGAGCACCTAAACACTACAAATCATGCAAAATAGTTAAAGTAACTATCGCCAACGCTAACAAACAAACTCAGCCTTTCTGATTCAATAACAGCTACATACAAACAACACATCAGCAATTAGCTAAACAAACGAATCTTATTTATTCAAAGCTTCCTTCACAGCTCGATCAAGACTAGCCATTGAATATGGTTTTTTGATAAACCCATTAGCTCCAAGGTCAAGCGTTGCTTTAATATCAGTACTTTCAGAAAACCCACTGGTCACAATAGCTTTCTGATCAGGATACAGTTTCAGGATCTCAGCATACGTTTGACGTCCATTCATACCTGGTTCCATCAACATATCCATCACTATTAAGTCAACGGGATTATCTTTTACAAATGCAATGGCTAATTCTCCAGAACAAACAGAATCAACTTTATAACCAATAACTTTCAATAATTGAGTTGCTATATCACGTATTTGAGGTTCATCATCTACTACTAAAATATATGTATCTTTAGTAGTAAATGTTTGCTCTGTATTTGCCTCAGGACAGTCGTTTATTATCTCTTCTGTGCTCAATGGAAAATAAAGCTGAAAGATGCTTCCTTTTTCATTGCTCTCAACAAAAATCTCTCCATTGTGATCTTGAACAGTGTTCCATACAATCGACAAACCAAGTCCTGTACCGCTGCGCCCCATAATCTTCTTTGTATAGAATGGTTCGAAAATATGATTAAGATCCTTAGGAGCAATACCTGAGCCATCGTCACGGACAGTTATTAACACATAGTTGCCAGGTGGAATCTTCTTTTCAAGAATATTTGTTTTCTCAATCGTTTGGTTGCAAGTTGCAATTACGACATTGCCTTTTTTCCCAAGAGCTTCCATTGCATTTGTTAACAAATTCATAATAGTTTTTTTGATATGCACAGAAGAACAAGCAATGATAGGATTTTCTGCGTCAAGCTGGTTTGTACAAATAACACCTGGATGCAAATATTTAAGTTTCGAACATTCAGGAGAATCAAGATAGTCCTGAATCAGAACATTGACATCACATGGCACTTTTGTGCTGGCAGCGCCTCTTGCAACGGTTAGAAGATCCGCCACCACTGTTGCCGCTCGTTTTCCAGACTCTCTAATTTCCTCAATAGGTTTCCGTAGCTCGCTGGATTCTGACAACTTTAAAAGCAATAATTCAGGATAGCTCACAATACCCGCCAGAATATTATTTAAATCATGAGCCACACCACTAGCC
Organism: Desulfocapsa sp.; assembly: GCA_030638765.1. Next base: position 10,755 of record DAOWDZ010000056.1, on the reverse strand, counting down.
ATCAAGCCGATGGCTTCCATCTTTTGCGCTCTGTGAAGATTCACCCGCATTGCTTCTTTCTCTGTTGCAGCCATAGCCATTTGAATGACCTGAGATGTGCTGTTGGCAACTCCCTCCAACAACCCAACTTCATGAGGACCTATCACATGTTTGCTAAAAAGAGCAATAACGCCTATGGGAAGACCGTTATCTGAAAACAGGCAATATCCGGCAAAAGAAACCATCCCGAGTTTTTTGGCCCACTCACGATCATGTACACGAGAATCGTGAGTGACATCATTAGTGTTAAAACTTTCAATAGCACCCGAAGCAATCATTCCTATTTTGTAACAGCCAAAAGGAACCCTGCCGTGCATGGTACTGTCCAGACCTGAGTAACGTCCTGAACTGGCTGCAAGATGGAGGCATCGTTCCCTGTGTAGACATACGTGTGGGCCTTCTGTTGCTTCGGCATGAGGACAACTGTCGTTGCAGCGATCTCCCGATTTGATTATCCAGACACGACAGAAATCAGCATCAAATATATCCACAACAGCATCGGTAATATGTATTAATTTCTCATTAAAATCCCCAAGTCCCAGCAATTCTTCTCGCAAATGGTTAAGGCGTATAATTTGCTGTTCTGTTTGTTTACGATCGGTAATGTCGACAGCAATACCTAAAAGAGCAGATATTTCAGTGCCTGAAATTTTAAAAGGAACTTTCGTCGTTTGTAAATATCTTGTCTTGTTTTCAGAGTCCGTAATTTTTTCTTCCGGGATAAACTTAATCTTTCCTGATTTTATCACTTCAAAGTCATCGGACCAGAAACTTTCCATTTCTTCGTCATTTGCTACAAATTCAACATCTTTCCTACCCGTGAGATCTTCCACAGTTGTGCCAAAAACTTCAGCAGTCGCTTTGTTTACAATCTCAAATTTACCAGTTTCGTCTTTTACAAAAATAAAATGAGGTACTAAATCAATAATTTGTCGAAGCTGAGACTCCCTTTCCTGAAGATCCGTTGTGCGTTCACTCACTCTATATTCAAGTTCAAGGTTGTTTTTTTTCAGAGTTTTATTCAGGTTAACGATTTTTTGAACAAGTGCGTTGTAGCCGACATAAATCACAACAAATGAGAGTACGAGGAGTAAACAACATACAATCAATGCACCGTAAAGAATTCTGGAAGCAGCTTCGCGCTCTTCAGTGACATCAAGAATGATAAAATACCTGCCAAGCTGTGTCCCAATAAAATTTTTCAGGGGGAAGAGGTTGAGCAGTATATAGTTACGGTCATTTGCTTGAAAATCATGTCTTTGCTGACTCCAGTCAATATTCTTCGGCAATATGTCAAAAATCTTTTTATCACTCACCCTGACAGTATGCGTATTTCCTTTTAGTCCGTCCGTTTCTGCATACACGGCAAAAGCACACTCTTTATTCAGGATTGCCAGGCCACTTGGAACATCAAGTTGTTTCTCCAGCATGTCAGAGATGAAGCTGGCTTTTAAACCAAACAGAACGACACCAACATGGCGTCCTTCATATACAACCGGTTCAACAATACGGTACTGCATACCGGACCTTGCAACACCAAATCCATGAAATTGTGTTTTCGTCAAATTAGCCTCTACAACATCTGGAAGAAATTTTAAGATATTGTCTCCGAATAATTCTGGCTTTTGGACGCGGAGGATTACCGTATTATCCGGTAAAATCCAGCTCAAAGAAGTGAAATAAGGGTTTTCTTTTTGGAAGATTTCAAGAAATGGTTGTGTCAGGTGTAGGAGAGATTCCCTATCCTGGTGAGCTAAGGCGTTAACAAACAGTTCTTTGGTTTTTACAGATTTATAATTGATGAACCCTTTGATTCTTTTTTGATAACGATCAGCAGCTTGCTGCAGTACATTTTTTGCTAACAAATTTGCAAAGTGCACCTTTGTATTAATAAGCTTATCAAGTGCATGTTGCTGGGTTGATGACAGGGTAACTAGGAAAACAACACTAAACAGCCCCATCAATAGCATGACAATACTTATTATCTTTGTCCGTGTTAACATAGTGCCTCATGTATAACTGCAAATATAACATCACTCAAATTGTAATTAACAAATTATTTTTATTCTATCGTATCTGTTAGTTTAAATACAAGACCACACTGTGGTATTGTTGCATCGCGTCTTTATAAATCTGCCGATCAGACTGACAATATCATCCATCCATCAAGTAACTCGACGATAATTGCAGCATCAGTGCATGTAATGCACTGCGCCTGAGGATGTAATGCATACACATCAAGCATATCTTTATCTTCTGTACTATCCATGTTTTTTTGCCTGCTAAGAAAACCATTGTCTGTCTTTCCAATAAAAAGGTCTCCGACGTTGATGTACTACAGCAAGTATCCTACTTTAAGAATCAACGATAGGCAGACGAGCCAATGAATTTCCAGATCTTCTTGACAAATCGTGTTCATTCCCTAGCTTGTCAAGTACCACTTTGTGGTTACCCCCTGGCGTTCATAATCACCTGCCCCGCCCATAGGAAGTGCTAGGTGATTATGAGATAAGAATTGAATTACCCTAAAACACACCAATATCTTGAAAAGGAGCATCATAATGAAAAGTATTAAAAATATCGTCTCCTGTCGTACTCCGTCCATTCTACTTGCCGTACTTTTTTTCACCTCTCTAACCACTCCAGTTATCGCTGGCGATTACGCCGCACTGAAGGGCGTCGATGGAATCGATACAGTTTTTGATGTTAGTCAAGGATCACCAGAGGTAGCCAACATTGTTTTTTTGGCTGTAAAAGATGTGTATCAGAATGAATCAGTACGAGCACTTCCCAATCCGCCACGCACTGTTGTCGTTTTTCATGGTCCGGCAGTCAAACTCATTTCCACAGACAGGAAAGGATTCAACCCTGAAGCAGTGGTGGAGGTAGACAAGTTTGCAGATACCGTCCGGCAGATGAAAAAGAACGGTGTAACGTTGGAGATTTGCGATTATGCAGCAAAGGTAATGGGGGTTGATCCCACCACTATCATGCCCGAAATCGATCACGTGGACAATGGGTTCGTTTCCGTCGCCGGATATCAAGCCCAAGGATATTCAGTAGTAAGGATACCATAGAATAACCAAAACGCGATGTTTATCAATTCATTGATAAGCCTGGCATGGAGTGCCACGGGATCCAGAGAAAGTCTACCTGCTCTGATACTAACTCAGCGAAGAATAACACGGGAAAGAAAAGAATGAGTTGAGCATAAAAAATGGTCTTTAACAGTTACACATCTGTAATAGTTGTGCTAATTGCGACCGTGTTAGTGACAACAACGGTTTCTGCCAAAAACCCTATGCCGTGCTTCAACAACAAGATCCCTGAGTCGATCCTGACTCCAGAAACGGTGGCAACTAAGATTGGTACCCTGGACTTCCTTGACGGAATCCCCAACAAGAAGGCCGAGGACTTGCTCTTTGCCAATTTGGATCTCAATCGTGGTCTACAAGCCTTCCTGAATGAAAGGCCGACATTTTAAAAAGCTTTTTTCCGGTAACCGACGCAAAAAGGGTTTCGGCCATAAAAACCGAAACCCTTAATATAATTGGTACGCCAGACAGGGTTCGAACCTGTGACCTACGGCTTAGAAGTAAGTTTTCTCTGATCCTCGCAACCTCATCATTTGCGGCAATCTATTAGAATTACTAAGAAAATAAATTACAGATTTTGGAATGTTTTTCTCACACGACTCTCACACAGAGAAACCAAAATGACTGCCGTCGGAAAGCTCGATATCTAGATTTAATTTACCACCTGCCGCCTCAACATATCTTTTTAGAGAAGAAAGCTTAATATCCTGACCATTCTTTTCCATACCAGCAATAGTCGGTTGTTTTACTCCCATTGACAAAGCAATATCATTCTGTGTTAATTTAGTTTTTTCTCTAAGCTCTGCCAAGTGAATGTTGAGGAGCATTTCTGTTGCCAATGCTTTGGCCTTCTTTACAACCTCAGGCTTCTCATGTGCTATGATTTCTTTTAGTGTTCTAGCCATCACCTACCCTCCAGGTTAGCCAAATGATTCTTGTATTCTTTATCCGCTATAGGAATCATTTGTTTGTAAAATCTTTTTTCGTTGCCTGTTTTATTGCCTGCACAAAGAATCACCGCTTTTCTTTTTGGATCAAAAGCAAAAAATGCTCTCAATGGTTTACCTTTGCTTTGAATACGCAACTCTTTCATATTCGGAAACACAGATCCTTCTACTGTATCAGCATAAGGACGTGGTAAAGATGGACCTTTCGTCTCAAGCAGTAACATTCCCGCGATAACGTTTGTCCTGTCAATGTCATCCAGCGAACCAAACCATTCATCAAATTTATCTGTTGTTATTACATCCCACATAAGTAAATTCCCTCTAACCTAATTATAGGCTCTATCCTATAAAAATTCAAGTACCTCTTATTGGAACACAGAGTAAATCAATGCTAATTTGTAGTGGGTCCCAATCGAGTATGACTACCCCAGTGGCCACAGCGATTGCCGATCGTCTCGTTTACAATTCTGAGATTCTTATTATGGAGGGGGAAGGTTATCGAAAGAGGTCGTAATGATTTTTTAGAAAATCGCTGGGATTGGGCGTAAGGAAATCCGTTGTCGGAATTTCCTGATATGCAGAAGTCTGTGCAGCACTATTCGTGCGGTTTTTTATCCGCTGTTGTTGCTGGTTTCCAGACCGCTGATTACAAAAATAGTACCATCTATCGAGAACATAGAAAATGAAAGCTTGTCTGACATGGCATCCCCGCCGCCAATATATAAAAAGGGGTGTTAGTCCCCTTAGCCAGAGAATAGGTATAGAAACGGGAAACTGGTTGCTTTTTTTGACAAAAATAGGCACTTAATTACAGGAAAGGATTTTACTGACATGCTACTGCATCAAATAAAAAAAGGAGCTAACCGAAAACGGCTAACTCCTTGATATAATTGGTACGCCAGCCCAGGTTCGAACTGGGGACCTACGGCTTAGAAGGCCGTTGCTCTATCCAGCTGAGCTACTGGCGCATATAATGATACTACAAAACAGGGTGCGTTGAGCACACACATTCAACTGATATTATTAAATTAACAAACAGTCACTCCGTCTCTACAACAACAAGGAATATATTAATTTCCTCATTCGTCCCTCATAGTCTCAACAAAGAATCTGTGGTCATTTATGCGAGATGTAACAAATGCAGACGAGACAATACAGCATCTGTACAATTCTGTAAAGCCTGAGGATCTCAGTTAGACACTAAATTTCTAGTGAAAGTAAAAAGAAATCTTCAATGGAAAACCATAATCATGCACTCACCTTTTTTCAAGAATCTCTAAGAGCAATTGCAGGATAAAGAGAAGCAGCCCGGATAGCCGGATGCAAGCCAAACACCAGACCAGCAAGAAGTGCTGATCCAGGAGCAAGAATCAGACTCACCAAAGAAAAAGCAACTTCCCAACCGGCATATTGCTGGACCAGGACGGCTAGTAATAGGCCACCACCAACTCCCCATACAGCTCCGGTTACTGTAAGAAGAATAGAGTTCCATAGATAGAGACTGACAATACGGCCCCTGCTGGCACCCACTGCCATTCGCAAGCCAATTTCCCGGGTTTGTTCGGAAATATTAGCAAGCATCACATTCATCACTCCTATCCCTCCCACCAGAAGAGACAAGCCGGCAATAGAACCCATGACCAGAGAAAACAACTGCTGACTTTCCCGTGCTTCCCGAAGCAAGTTTAAAGCAATCACTATATTATAATCAGTAACTCCCCTGTGGGATCGTTGTAAAATTTCCTGTACCTGGTTGGCAGTTTCAAGTATGTCACTTTCTTTTTCTGTGGTCAGAGAGATAACCAGACCATCAAGCAACTGACGACCAGCCAGTTCATCAGCAAAAGGAAAACTTGTTATGGGCATGATAATCAAATTATCAAAATCCAGAGAAGAAAGACCCGTTCCTTCTGTCAGTAATCGACCACGGGGAGCAAGCACACCAACAACAGTGGCAGGATGATTATTTAACCGCAGAGTGCTATTACCTATAACCCTGAGTTTTGTAGCAACCTTGCTGCCAATCACACAAAAATTTGCATGTTCCTTTTCTTCCCTACTGGTAAAAGATCGCCCCCATTGAAATGCAAGCTTTTCTGCTTCAAACCACTGCCGGGTGACACCAAGAATAGTCAAACTTTCAGATGATGCTCCTGTTACAAGAACAGAATCTTCACGACAATATGAGGCGACAGTCCCTCTAGTACCGAGCCAGTTCGAAATCGATTCTGTATCATCAAAAGTCAAGCCTTGGGAAAGGTTCGCCACACTGGCCCGCCCCAGTCTGGCCCCGGAAACCTGCTGCTCGATTCTCAGGGTATTAACTCCAAGGGATATTATCTTGGTCAATGCCTTTCTCTTTGCTCCTTCACTTATTGAAAGCATGGCTACCAGAGCAGCCACTCCGATGCCTATACCCAGGCTGCTCAACAGAGAACGAAGAGGACGCCGCAGCAGTGAACTCCAGGCATCACGGGCATCAAGGATTCGTTGATGCTGTAACATCACACATTACCCGTAGCGGCTAGATTAAACTTATCAAGACGAAGAGTAGATTTGCCATAGGAAAGAGCTTCCTGGTCATGGCTGACCATTACAATGGTTCGTCCCATTCTGGTCTGATCCTGTAACAATTCAAGCAAACGTTTTGAATTATCAGCATCAAGACTGCCCGTGGGCTCATCAGCAAAAATGACTTCAGGCTCACGGACCAGGGCTCTTGCAAAAACGACCCTCTGCATCTCACCTCCAGACAAAGTATTCGGATAGCGTTCGGCAAGAGAAGACAATCCCACATAATCCAGCAACTCCCTGCACCTTGCCCATGCACGAGTAGAGTCAGAAACTTTCCCATAATGAAATGGTAATGCAATATTCTCAAGAATGGTCTTATCCGGCAGGAGATGAGGAGTTTGAAAGATAAATCCAAAAAAAGCATTTCGTATGTAAACCTGCTCTTTTTCTCCAGCCTCAAAAAGAGAATTCCCTTTAAAAAAGACATCTCCACAGCTTGGCTTATCGAGCCCACTGAGAAGATTCAAAAGGGTTGATTTACCGGATCCAGAGGGCCCAGTAATCATAAAAAACTCACCCTTTTCCAGACTGAGCGAGACCTTTCCCAGAGCCGGAATCAACTGGCTACCTATCTGAAAGCTTCTTTCCACATTCCGAGCTTCCAGCAATATTGTCATGTTACCACCAATTGAAACAAGGCAAAGCTACAGGCTTTCAATAACAATATAATCACCTTCATTGAGCCCCTCTTCCACCTGAACCCATTGAATACCACTACCGCCAAGTTTCACGTCTATCAGGTTGTACCCATCACCTACAGCTTTTTTAACCATAGGTTTGCCGTCACTGTACACAATACAACTTGGTGGAATTGCCGGAACCTCATTTAATTCTTTATAAATTATCTTAACATTTGCCGACATCCCGACATGAATACCACTACTTAACTCCAACAATTTTATCCTGGAAAAAAACCGCCTGACACTCTCACCTTCCTCTTTTCTGGCAAGAGCATCTATGGCCATAAGTTCCCCTGGAAAAATATGGCCTGGAAAAGCATCCAGTTCAATCTCAGCTTTCATTCCTGTTTTTAATTTCGCTACATCTATCTCTCGTACATTAATTTCCACCACCAGTTCTCTTGTATCGGGAACTTCAAGAAAAGTCTGGCCAACCCAGACAGAATCACCAATCTGGATTTTTCGTCTACTGTTCATCGCTGGGATAAAGGCGTAGAGAAGAATACCATCAGCAGGAGAATAAATATCACAGGCAGCAACATCTTTTTGAGCCTTTCTCAGTAATTTTTCTTTCGTTATCTGGTCCCTGCGAGCTTTTTCCACTTCAGAGGCGAATTTCTGCAGGGTTATTTGTGTTGTGCGCAACACTCTGGACAGATTTACTCTTGCCGCATCTTCTATAACCTCAGCCTCCCGCAGGATACGCGGCCACTCATATTTTCCAAAGTTTACAAGCTCCGCCCTGGCAATTTCCAGAGCTTCCTCGGAAGATATCCGGCTATCCTCGCCCTTTTCAAACTCCCTGAGAGTAACATGCCCTTTATCAAGTAATGGTCGAAGATCGTCAAGCTCGTTGGCAGCTAGATCATAAGCACGTTTCGCCTGCCGAACTTTCTGTTCAAACTGCTGACGTTTCAATGGTCCGGCACCATTTTTCAAATCATTTGCCTGTATAGTGGCAATTTCCAGCTCCCGCTTGGCAGCCTCCAGCTTACTGTTCTCGTCTTCTTTCTGGAGCTCAATGGATTTTGTTGCGGCAATAAACTGGGCCCTGGCGTCTGTTAAATGCTGCTCAGCTTTTTCCAGATTATCCATAAACGGCTTCGTATCAAAGCGTGCAACAATCTGCCCTTTAGTGATAGCTTCACCTTCATCAATCATCCAGACCAGTTTTGACTGACTGCCGGAAATCATAGATTTTATGGAAAGCACCCTTGCAGGCCTGACAACTCCGCGCTCAGTGACGCGAAGTTGAAAACTCTGCTTTGAAACAACAACTATTTTCTGTTTCTCTTTTTCTCCTGAACCATAAAAAAAGAGTGCACCACTGGTTACTAAAGCCAGCAGGAAAACAAGAAATATTCCGCTCGACAGAGCAGCATGCCTACGCAGAAAATGCAAAGATAAACGAGCCAAAAAATCACCAAAAAAAGTAATAGATTACAGGGCTGCATCAACAGTATCCTGCTGATATTCTCCAGACAAAGAAAGACTTAACCACTCCACATCAAGAACCCCGAGAGCATAGGCAAGATTTACTGCAGCTACATTATAAGAGATTAGCGTCCTGGAGGTATCCAGTTCTGCCTCAGAATAGGCACTTTCAGAATCCAGAACATCAAGGTTATCTGACAAGCCTCTTTCATATCGAATTTTAGTCAGATCCAGGGAACTTGCAGACTGTTCCAGGCGCTTTAAACTGATTTGATGAGAGCGTTCTTCTGCCTTCAAGTCATCAAAGGATTCCCTGGCTTGACGGAATATTTTCCGTCGTAATGTCGCTCCCTCCCGACGTATTTTACGCATATGAATCTTTTCCCTGGCAAAATCGTTTTCCTCGTCAAAAAGATCAAGTGCGGATCGTAACTCCAGCTGTACCGACCAGTTTGTCTGATTCAGACTGGTGGCCTCACTGATGGTATCACCTTCACCCTTCTGTTCCACAGTAACATTAAGATGAATGTCAGGTTGAAGATTTTCCTGTGCCTTGAATACGGCAAGCTTACCATACTTAACTTTGAGATGATAGGCCTGCCAATCCAATCGATTGGCTAGTAAAGCTTCATCCCAGTTATCAGGAACCACCGGCACAACTTGAGAAATAGTGTCTGCCACAGACAAATCATTATATTCCTGATACCCAAGTTGCTCATTGAAAACATCACATGACCGCATTCTGGAACGTTGCCTCACCTGCAGTCTGCTCTCCGCATCAAGTGAGGCAAGCTCCGCCCTATAGACATCCACTTTTGAAACCAGATCAACAGAGTGCCTCGATTTGGCTGCAACAAGATGTTCTCTTGAACGATTAAGAGCCTGTTTAGACTTTTTAACAAGTTGCTGATCAAGAACAAGCTGATAATAGTTTTTCACAGTACTCAAGATAAGATCCTGACGTTTACGTTCATTGTTCAGTATCTGCTCTCTGTTTTTCAACTGGGCAATGGTAAGATCAGCAAGGTTGTACTTCTTCCCCCAACGACGAAACACCCCCTGGGACATCTTAACATAGGCCCGGGCACTGTTTATATTTTCCACAGAGTATTCAGTGTCCTGCTCGGTACGATCACCTCGGAACCCTGCAGTCATGGTTAAACCAAAGGGATTCTCCCGACGGACTTCCATCCCGAGTGTCTGAGAGCCAGTTCCCTGAGTCACACCAATGTTAGAGAGGGGAACAAGTTTTGAATCAAATCGATGCTCTTCTTTAACCACTGACATATCGCTCAAGATCTTACTATCAGTCAAATCCATGGAAATATCACTCTGTTTCAGGGCAATAGTTACATAATCAAAGAGTTCGTCAGCATATACAGCTTGGCCATCGGTCAAGAAGAGAAAGCTGACAATGAGCTGGAGCAGACAGAATTTAGTATTTCTGATATTTTTAGATTTCAAATTAAATAAAAATGGGATAATCGCTGAAGGGAATAGCGCAACATACTGTCATTACGCTATATTACTCAACACACTTACTTGTTTTGGCAATTTATTTTTCAAAGAATTTTCATAAAAAACCACTTGATTCTATTCTATAAAATCAAGTGGTTTTCACAGTTATCGAGAAAAAGACATCGTGGAGTCACCTGTTACAGTAAACTGGCTCGCATTACCACTTACTGTACCGGACCAAACTCTGCCATCATATCTTATTAAGCTGAGTGTAGTCCCTGACAAACGCCAGGTACCCGGTACACCTACACTGGTTGTGAATTGGCCATTTTCATGAAATGTTCCAGTATAACTACTCCCGCCCTCACTAATATTCCATGTTCCAATGATCGAACTACTCGTCAATGCAGCAGTACTTCCGCCTCCATCTCCACCTCCGGAGCCACCACCAGCAGCCGCTGCCACACCACCTACTACTGCTACTGTTCCAACTCCAGCCACAACAGCCGAAGTGGTAGAGATTGCACT
>DAOWDZ010000194.1 GCA_030638765.1 Desulfocapsa sp. | reverse complement strand
CTTTGTCCCATTTTTTGATCCAGTCGATTCCTTCTGCTGCATCTGCCCAAAATTCTTCAGGTTTATCAATGCTTTGCTCGAATAACTCGTTGAACTGTCCCATGTCTGTCCTCGATTAAGTTTGCTGTATATGAAGATGTATTAATAAACCACTGTTAATTGATTTTTTCTGGCGTAACAATTCCGCGCCAGACCATGTCAAACATAATGTCTGTCTGCTCAACGAGACTGTCTTTTTGTCCCCTTTGTACCCACATAATAAAACTTCGCTGTACAAAGCCTAGCATGAAATCAAGAAGGATTCTGGTATCCACGTCGGGGTTGAGCATGCCTTCTTCCTGCCCCTGGCGTAACAGATCCATGAGAAGATTAAACATTCTGTGCTGTTCGAAACTCTCATCTGTCATCCATGTCTTCATCGGAAGAGTCATGAAGATGATTTTGGCAAAATTACTGTGGGTTTCGTAATAGTCAAGCTGAAGCCAGAAGGTTTTTCGAAGTTTCTCTTTAAGGTCAGCCATGCCCTGGAGGTGATCTATGATTCTATCTGTCAGGCTGCCCATCCAGATGTCTACGAAGGCGAAAACAAGACGCTCTTTATTGCCGTAATATTTGTATATTGTGGCAAAACTTACACCTGCTTTTCCTGCGATATCTCTGATGCCCACGGCGTGGAAGTCGGATTCAGAGAATACCTCGAGTATGGTATCTCCCAGGCGTTCATGAAAATCCATTTTTTTCACCTGCTCTGAAACGTAATGGCTATTGTTGTCTTTCATGAATTCTTTGTTTGTAATGCTGTGCTTGCAGTGCGTTATGTTGCTGTAATAGTGTTGGAACTTGGAGTATGTGTCATCTTTCACCAATGGAAGAGTAACAATATTACACCAAACATATAGTCTGCGTCGAGTGAATGTCAAGAGAATTGATAAAGGATACTTTCTTCATGGGAAGGCTTGGTTCTGGTTGATCATAATAGACTCGCACCTGTCTTTGAGCAGTATAGCAGAAATGTTGTGGGTATCGTAGATCATCATATTGATGAAGGCTTATTTGACAATGTTGAATTGCGAATAATTAAAAACACCGGTTCTACAGCCACTCTTGTTGGGTTGGAATTTAAGAAATCAGAGGCTGAGATATCGAAAGAGATTGCAATGCTTCTCTGTGGAATAATTTTGCTGGATACGGTTAGTCTTGAGAGAGGACTTGGTCGCGTAAGCGATGGAGATGTTGATATTGTTGAGTTGCTTTCTCCGCTGTGTACCCTGTCAAGAGAGGAGTATTTCAGGGATATTCAAAGAAAAAAATTTAACGGAGAAAGTCTTGGTACTGCGGATTTGTTACGGAAAGATTATAAAGAATATCTGTTTAAAAGTGTACGATGTGGTATTAGTTCAGTGCTGTTGTCAGTGGAAAAGTGGGCAGAAAAGGATCAGGAGTTAGCTTTGGGCTTACGTTGTTTTGCATCAACTCGCAAGCTTGATGTTCTGTGGTCCGTAGGGGCCTATGATGCGCCTGAGTTTAGGCGAGACCTTGTTGTGTATTGTAAGAGTAAAAAACACACGATAAATTGATCAGTTATTTGCAGGAAAATTTACTTGGGCTTGACCCTGTGAAAGGTATGGAAGAGCTACGGGATGGAAATGGTTGTTTGAGTTGTTACAACCAGGGTAACTTTAAAATATCACGAAAAAATATTCAACCGTTGCTTGTCCGGCATTTTGAAGAATAGCAGGCATATAAATAACTGAAAATTTATTTTTTCCTACTTCTGTTTTTAGACTTGCTATAGTATAATTTTTTAAGTTCAATGATCGTAACGATTTTTGTGTTCAAGTGCTGTTGGTTCGTTGTGAGATGTATAAAAAGAGCCATTTGTTTAAAAATAAAATCTTTCAAATAGTATGAGTGAAAATCTGAAACAATCCATACTGCTCGTTGACAGTGATGCTGTCACCCGGGAGAGTGTCCAGGATATTTTAAAAGAGCTGGATGTAAGTGTGGTTATTGCTGCATCCATTGCTGAAGTACCTGATCTGGTTATAACGTATGATTTCGCACTGATTATTTTAGGTGTTGATCCGTCTGATCTAAAGCCTTTTGAGGCCGCTGTAGATTTAGATAATAACGAGAAGACCTGGTATGTTCCGATTATTTTCCAGACAGAAACCGAGCATTTTGATGAATTGGTTGACCGGGGATATGCTGTTGGTGGTGTGGATTTTCTGCGCAAGCCGATCCGATCGGCAGTTTTGCTGGCAAAGATTAAAGTTTTCCTTGAACTCGATTCCCGGCAGCGGGAATTGGCATTTGCCACGGCAACAATTCAAAATCAAAACCTGAAACTTCAGGATCGGGCAATTCGAGATGGCTTGACAAATCTTTTTAATCATAACCATTTGCTTGAACAATTAGAACGGGAAGTCTCTCTCGCTCGGCGCTACAATACCTTCCTTTCAGTTTTTCTTCTTGATCTAGATTTTTTTAAAGATGTAAACGACACTTGCGGTCATCCCTTTGGGGATTTAGTGCTCAAAGAGTTTTCCAAAAGGGTTGGCAGAGATCTCAGGGCTTCTGATATCTTCGGCAGATACGGAGGTGAGGAGTTTCTCATTATTCTCCCCAATATTGACAGGGAGCAGGCAGAGACCGTAGCAGAAAAGATACGTAAGAAGATAGCAGGTACTGTCTTTTCGAATGATAAGTACGAGCGCTATGTTACGGTTTCCATTGGAGTGTACTCTGGTTTTGGTGAAGAGACAGATGACCCTAGAGTTATTGTTGATTATGTTGACAATGCACTCTACCAAGCTAAGGCGGATGGCCGAAATAGAATATGCTACTACAAGAAGCTAACCGGAAACACGGTTGTTACAGATGAAATAAACGACCTTATCGGAGCTACTCAGCAGAATCATTTAAATGCTACCATTGAAAAAGCACGTGCCATGACACTTGCCTCCTTTGAGGCAATGGTTCATTCGCAGACGCGTGGTTATGATATTCTTGCAGGTCGCAATAGCTTTTTCATAAAAGTGCTTGATGAATTGGCTCAAAAACTGAATCTTCCAGATCAGCTTATTCATTCCTTCCGTCGATCTATTAAGCTACATGATCTTTTTCGTTGTTATATTCATGACTCTTCATTGAAGACGGAAGGGCCTTTGAATGAAGAACAGGAAGAGATGCTTTTTGATCAACCTCTGATGCTCAGAGAGTTAACAACAATGTTTGATTTCTTTTCCTCTGAGCGGGTTATCCTCTATTCTCATCACGAGCATTATGATGGGACAGGATATCCGGATGGGTTGAAGGGAAATGAAATCCCAATGGCTGCCAGAATATTTGCACTGGTGGATTCCTTTGTTGCCATGGTTGTACCAGCAATTAAGAAAGAAGGGATGACCCGGACACAGGCAAAGGAAGAGCTTAGAAAGTATTCTGGTACTCAATTTGATCCATTTTTGGTTGATATGTTGATAGACACAATCGATGCATGTGAATTTTTGCCAGATGAAGGGGCTACTTTTGATGATTCCGAAGAATAAATATCGGGCAACTACTCTTCACAAACGTGTCTCTGTATGCGTTGAGGATTTTGCACCATTGCCAACTGTTGCCATGAAGGTGATGGATATGGTTTCTGCTCCTGACACCATGGCGACCGATCTTGAAACGGTTATTCAGGGTGATATCTCTCTGGTTACCGCTATTTTAAGACTTGCAAACTCTGCCTTTTACGGACTCAGACGTAAAGTCGAATCTTTACGTCACGCCCTTATTCTTCTCGGAAAAGGAGAGGTGCAGGGGCTGGTGTTGTCACGGGTAATGTTTCAGACGTTTAAGGCTCCTGAGGGGAGAGAGCGGGATCTTATGATTGACGTATGGAGTCATTCCCTTGAGTGTGCTCTGGCTGCTGAGTGTATAGCTGAAAAATGTCACGATGAAGGAGCGCTGTATTTTCTTGGTGGAATGCTTCATGATATCGGGAGGCTGGTTATTTTTCAAAAGTTTCTTTCAGAGATTGAGAACCTTGAAAAATATGGTGAGCTTATGGATGACAGCAGCCTTGAAATTGAACATGAGTTTCTGGGATGTGGCCATAATGATATTGGAGCCCAGTTACTGCACCGTTGGATGTTTCCGGCTCAGCTGGTGGACATGGTGAGACAGCATCATAAGCATGATGAAATTGCTACGTGTGATCGTCCAACTCAAGTTATGATTCTTGCTGATTTGTTAAGTCGTAAGGTGGTTCTTGGAGGTCGTCCAGGAAATCCCGAAGGATCGGATAAGGCGATGCATGCTCTTCTTCTGAAGTGTGGGGCAGAGTCATCAATTATTCCTGATGGAGAGAGTCTTTTGGAAATGGAAACTATTTTCAAACAAAGACTTGAAGATCGTGCCGATTTGCTTGAAATGCTGCAGATGTAATAGGTAGGTAGCCAATAATTGTAATATTCTTCTGTTTCGGAAACTATTTTCTGATTTTGAAGAGACTTCTTTTTTGTTCCGCTCTTTCACGAAGTACCCTTTTACCCAAATTCTATAGAATCTTCAAAAATACCTGTTCGTAGACAAGCTCTAGTAATAATGCTTATTTTAACCAATAAGAAGAAAAGATAGTTGACGAAGAACTCGTATGGTGTATATAAGACATTAAGTGTCCTATATGTCCTTTATTGGTGAGTTTAATGAGATTGACTCGTGCTGGAGAATATGCGGTCAGGTGTATGATTTATCTGTCGCACAAAGGGAAGGGGGTTCAGGTTTCCAAACAGGAAATTGCTGAGAGTGCAGATATCCCTGCCCATTTTCTGGCAAAAATTGCTCAGGATCTGGCTCGGGCAAATATGATAACAATTAAGCAGGGGGCGAAGGGAGGCTATAGTCTTCTGAAGGACCCAACTGATATTTCCTTGCTTGAAGTCGTGGAAGTGATGATTGGTGAGATTTTCCTTAACGATTGTGTTGGTCGCCCCGCAAGTTGTCATGCCAGTACTAGATGCAGTGTCCATAAGGTTTGGGAAAATGCAAGAAACCAGCTGCGTGAGACTCTGGCGGAAGTAAGTCTTGCGGAGTTATCAGAAAATGAGTCTTGTATTCCATTATTTCCTGTACATAATTAACAAGATGATTTTAGTTTTATTTATGAAGAAAAAGCAACTTTGTAAGATGAGGAGTGACAATGATTGAATTGCCAATGAAAGTGTTCGGTTTTTATCGGGACGGTTTCGCGAGGATGACAGTGGGGAAGACCCTGTGGAAGATTATCATCATAAAATTGATTGTCATGTTTGCTGTGCTTAAGCTCTTCTTTTTTCCTAATTATTTAAATACGAATTTTGAAACAGATAAACAACGTGGTGATTATGTTCTTGAACAACTCATCAGAACACCCGCAAATACTAATTAATAGAGGGAGGAAAAAATGATTGATGTTGATCCCAGTTTGGTGAACTGGTCGAGGGCGCAATTTGCGTTTACGGCTATGTATCACTGGATATTTGTACCGATAACACTCGGGTTATCATTTTTGTGTGCATTCTTTGAGACCATTTATCTCAAAACAGGAAAAGAGGAGTGGCGAAAAATAACCCGTTTCTGGATGACACTTTTTGGTATTAACTTTGCCATTGGAGTTGCCACGGGTATTATACTGGAATTTGAATTTGGAACCAACTGGTCAAATTATTCCTGGATGGTGGGTGATATCTTTGGTGCACCACTGGCCATTGAAGGAATATTTGCCTTTTTTATGGAAGCCAGTTTCTTTGCCGTTATGTTTTTTGGCTGGAACAGAGTTTCCAAGGGCTTCCATTGTTTCTCCACCTGGATGGTAGCTATTGGTTCCAACCTTTCTGCCACCTGGATTTTAGTTGCCAATGGCTGGATGCAGAATCCAGTTGGAATGGCATTTAATCCTGACACTGCTCGTTTTGAAATGGAGAACTTTGCTGAAGTTGTCTTTAATCCCGTCGCAGTTTCAAAGTTTACCCATACGTCCTCTTCTGGTTTTGTAATGGCATCAGCCTTTGTACTCACGGTTTCATGCTGGTATCTGATAAAGGGAAGACACGTGGAAATGGCTAAGAAGTCGATTGTTGTGGCTTCAGTGTTCGGACTTGTTGCATCTACTTTTGTTGGATTCACAGGTGATGAGGCCGCGTACGAAGTTGCCCAGAAACAGCCAATGAAACTTGCTGCAATGGAAGGTCTTTACAAGGGTGAACGTGGTGCACCAATTGTGGCCATGGGAATTATAAATGACACAAAGGAGCCTGGTGATGTACAGGATGCCTTTTTGTTTGAAGTGAAAATTCCTCAGGTTTTATCCATTTTAGCTAATCGTGAGCCAGGCTCTTTTGTTCCCGGGATTGATGATCTCGTTTATGGAAATGCAGAAGAAAACGTCATGGGGGTAAACACCATGATGGAAAAAGGAAAACTTGCTCTTGCAGATCTTGCCGCTTTCAAACAGGCAAGAAAAGATAAGGATGATGCTGCAGCAGATGCTGCTCTTGTACGTTTTGACGAGAACAAACAATATATGGGATATGGCTATCTTGATACTCCTGAAGAAGCCGTACCACCTGTGAATATTGTTTTTAACTCTTTTCATATAATGGCCATTCTAGGATCACTTTTTCCAGTGATTTTTGGAGCGTTTTTGTTCTTTATATATAAAGGAACTATTACAAAACAGCGCTGGTTGCTTCC
Organism: Desulfocapsa sp.; assembly: GCA_030638765.1. The sequence continues at coordinate 703 of DAOWDZ010000194.1, read as the reverse complement.
AGTGGGTCTTTTCACAGGGCTTCTAGGACTTCTTGCTCAGCAAGCTGGTTGGGTTACAGCGGAAGTTGGTCGTCAGCCCTGGGCTATTCAAGGACTTATGCCGGTGAAGATTGCAACAACAAATCTTTCCACCACTTCTGTTCAGATTACATTTGCAATGTTTGCAGCCGTCTTTACTCTACTTTTGATTGCTGAAATATCCATTATGCTGAAACAGATTGCACTTGGACCGGAGGGCCATTGATAATGATATCAAATTTAGATTATATAACTCTACAGCAACTCTGGTGGGTTCTTTGTTCCGTCGTAGGCGCACTCTTTCTTTTTCTCACCTTTGTTCAGGGTGGTCAGACACTGCTTTGGCAGGTCGCAAAGACTGATAATGAGAGCGCACTTGTGGTCAACTCTCTTGGCCGTAAATGGGAACTTCCCTTTACCACTCTGGTTCTTTTTGGCGGTGCTCTTTTTGCCTCCTTTCCAAAATTTTATTCCACAAGTTTTGGTGGTGCCTACTGGGTGTGGGTGCTTATTCTCTTTACCTTTATTATTCAGGCTGTGAGTTATGAGTACCGTAAAAAACCGGGTAATGTATGGGGGGCTAAAACCTACGAGACGTTTATGTTTATAAACGGATCTGTTGGTGTTCTGTTAATTGGTGCTGCAGTTGGTACCTTTTATACAGGATCTGCCTTTTCACTAAACG
>DAOWDZ010000094.1 GCA_030638765.1 Desulfocapsa sp. | reverse complement strand
GCAAAATGTGTTTTTATGAAAATGTCATACATATTGGATTCTCCTTAGAGCGTCTTTATACTTGTATAATGAATAAAGAGATCTGTAATCCTTGAAATTATATTACTATAAATGTTATTAATTTAAACTCATCTTACATGCATGTCATGAAGAGTTACCATGTATTTAGTATTCAAAACTAATTTTTGGAAGCAAAAAAGGAGTCGTTAAGCATGGCTTTTATCGCACCATTCAAGGGCATATCTTTTAATGTAGAAAAAGCAGGGAGTCTTGATGATATCGTCACTCCTCCCTATGATGTTATTAGCGAAAATGCAGTGGAATCCTATGCTGCCAAAAATCCCTACTCAATGATCAAGCTTGATATTACCAAAAATCCCGGTGGTACAGTCGGCTCTGAGTCCAGGTATCAGTGTGTTGCTGATACTTTCCAGAAATGGCTCGATCAGGACGTGTTGAGACGTGAGAAACAGTCTGCATTATATGTGTATTCCGTGAAGTATAAGCATCCTTCCGGAAAAATGCTCACAAGAAAAGGTGTTGTTGCCCTTGTCGAACTTTCTGAGTTCGGTGAAGGAGTGGTTAAGCCCCATGAGGAGATCTTTGAATCTGTTATCAGTGATCGTCTGCGTTTGCTCGACACAACTAAAGCCCAGTTCAGCCAGATTTTTTCTCTCTACAGTGATGAAGAAAACAGAGTTCTGAATTTGCGTGATACATCAAAAGAAAAAGATCCAATGGGCATTATTGTTGATGGTGATGGCTGCGTGCATTCTTTATACAGAGTGAGAGATGGTGCTGTTATTATGCAGGTTCAGGACTTTTTTGTGGACAAAGCACTCTATATTGCCGATGGGCATCATCGTTATACCACGGCGCTTGCCTACAGAAAGATGGAAAAGGAACGCAATCCTGATTTTACCAATAAAGATCCTGCAAATCATATAATGATGTACCTTTGTCCCATGGAAGATCCAGGGCTCTCTGTTCTCCCAACGCACCGTCTTCTCAACTGGCCCGGGAAACTGTCCATCGATGAATTAAAAGAACGGTTGGCAGATTTTTTTGAACTTGAAGAAATTAAAGGTGGCGCTCGAGAAGTGTTGCTGTGCGGAGTATTTGCCAGAATGGAAGAAGGTGAACAAAACACAACGGAAAAGCTTACAACCTTTGGACTTTATCACCCTGGTGAAGACCGTTGTTTTCTGCTTATTAAAAAAAATCAGGCCTCCGAGTTGCTGAAAAATAAACCTGATCAGCTACAGGATCTGGATGTTGTTGTGCTTTCTGATGTTATTATTCAAGGTGCTTTAGAGCTCGATCATCAACGCTGTGAAGATAAAAATTTGATTCACTATTTCAGTGATCCCGATGAAGCTATGGATGCGGCGGTGAAACGATGTCATGCCAATGAATCTGAAACGCCTCTACTTTTTGTTATGAACCCAACACGTGTTAAACAGGTTAAAGAAGTGGCTGATGAAAATCTTATTATGCCTCATAAATCCACATATTTTTATCCAAAAATCATGACTGGCCTCCTCTTCAATCAACACATTGCCGAGGAAGATGTAGACCGACTTGACTGAGCCTGAAAGGACAAATGATACCCTGTTTGATGGGGCGCTTCATTGTTTGCAGCATAGGGATGGCTATCGGTTTTCCATTGATCCTATTCTTCTGGCCCATTTTGTTCGTCTTGGTAAAAATGAGAAAGTTCTAGATCTCTGTGCTGGTTGTGGTGTTATTGGTCTTATTCTTCTCTATAGATTTGGGATGGCAATAGAATCTCTTACCGCTTTTGAATTGCAGGAAGGTCTTGTCAGGCTTGCGCGTGAAAATATCAGCCTCAATCATTTTACACAGAAAATGCAGGTGATCGAAGGAGATCTCTGTAAAATTAAAACGTATTTTTCTCCGGAATCTTTTTCCAGCGTTGTCTGTAATCCTCCGTTTTATGCCATCGGAAGTGGGAGGATATCTGGCAATAAAGAAGCCCAGATAGCACGTCATCAAATAGCTTGTACTCTTTCTGATGTAATTACGGCTACAACAATGGCTGTCAAAAATAGAGGCCGTATGTATATGGTCTATCCTGCAGAAGGTCTTGGAATTATACTTAATATCTTGAAAAAACAGAAATTCGCTGTAAAAAGAATGCAGTTTGTCTTTTCCTATCCAGATCCTGTAATGAATGCCAGGCTGCTTTTGTTTGAGGCTGTCAAAAATGGCGGAGAAGGTGTTGATGTTCTTCCTCCTTTCTATATCTATGAAGAAAAGAATGGTAATTACAGCAAAGAAATGCAGAAATTGTATGTATCCAACTCAATTATGTCTATTTAACAGGATGTTACACTGATGCTTTCAAAAATCCATAGTGGTTCCGTGATAGGCGTGGATGGTTTGTCTGTGATGGTTGAAGTTGACCTTGCTCTTGGGCTACCGATGTTTATAACGGTTGGTCTTCCTGATGGGTCTGTCCGTGAAAGTAAGGAACGTGTCAGAGCAGCAATCAAAAACAGTGGATATGACTTTCCGACAAAGCGTGTAACTGTGAATCTTGCACCCGCGGATATTAAGAAGGGCGGTGCTGCTTTTGATCTTCCTATTGCTCTTGGTATTCTTGCAGCCAACGAGCTTTTTAAACCCGATTCTTTAGAGGACTATGCCGTGTTGGGTGAAATTTCACTCGACGGTTCTGTTCGTTCTGTTCCTGGCGTTTTGCCGATAACGCTTAATGCTAGAGAGCAGGGATTGAAAGGGATTGTAGTTCCTGAGGCCAATAAACTTGAAGCCGCTGTGGTTAAAGGGATTGATGTGATTGCTGTGAATAGTCTCCATCAGGCAGTTGAATTTCTGGCTGGTATAAATACCATTGATTCCACAACACTTGATCAGGAAGAACTGCTGATGTGCAGTGCCGTTCATGATGTTGATTTTCAGGAAGTCAAGGGGCAGGAGCATGTAAAACGTGCTTTTGAAATTGCAGCCTCGGGGGGTCATAATATTTCCTTGAAAGGGCCACCCGGTTCTGGAAAAACAATGCTCACCAGGCGACTTGCAACAATTCTTCCACCAATGAGCTTTGACGAAGCACTCGAAACCACTAAAATTTATTCCATTGTTGGAAAACTCAACAGTGATATCCCCCTGATTGCGGTACGTCCATTTCGAGCCCCTCACCACACAATTTCTGATGCAGGTCTTATTGGTGGTGGACAAATCCCACGTCCCGGGGAGGTGTCTCTTGCTCATAATGGAGTTTTGTTTCTCGATGAACTTCCTGAGTTTAAGAAACATGTTTTAGAGGTCCTGAGGCAGCCTTTGGAAGCGGGCGATGTCTCCATTGCACGTGCCAGTCAGACACTGCAGTTTCCTGCTCGATTTGTACTTGTTGTTGCCTCAAATCCTTGCCCATGCGGTTATTATGGAGATAAGGTGAGAGAGTGCACATGTACACTTCAACAGATTCAACGCTATACAAGTAAGGTTTCAGGGCCGTTGCTTGATCGAATTGATCTGCATGTTGAAGTTGCGGCAGTTCCTTTTAAGGAGATAAGTGACGAGCGGCAGGGAGAGTCATCACAAGTGATCAAGAAACGAGTGGATGATTGCAGAAAGCTGCAGGAAACCCGCTATCAAAATATCCGGAAAATTCATTGCAATGCCCAGATGGGCCCAAAAGAAATTGATCAATATTGTAAGGTTAACGATAAGGCTATGCGCTTGTTAGAGCGTAGTGTTGAAAAGCTTGGGCTCTCTGCAAGGGGGTATCATCGCATACTGAAAATAGCCAGGACTATTGCTGACATGAAAGGCAAAAAAGCCATTGAGTTGCCGCATGTTGCTGAAGCTATTCAATATCGACGGAACGGCTGATTCGGCAAATAGCTGTATTTTTTCCCCGTTTTAATTGCGTGACAGTGTCTGGTAATTCCCTAAAGATAGTTGTCACTTCCTTTTGGTTTGTTTCGTAGTATTTCTGTTAAAAAGTATCAAATTATGATTGAATTAATTGAGTATGCAGAGAAGTACACTTATTTACGTTTAAATTTATTATTTTTTTCTGTTGTGTCACAATGTCTTAGCAGCAGGAATCAAACCGTTTAAAGGAAACTATTACTCGTGGAAAATAAATCGTCCAATGGAGTGCAGGAATTGTGTCGTGTTGGTGTGGCCTTATCCAGTGAAAAGGATATTGATAAGCTTTTGGAAATGATAGTCAGTGTGGCTAGACATTTTACCAATGCTGAGGGATGCACACTCTATTTTTGCAATGAGGAGAAAGGATGCCTTGATTTCGCAGTGGTTCAGAATCAATATCTGGAAATAGATAACACTGGTAATACAAAACAAAATGAATGGTCAAGTATTCCACTTTTCAATAAAGACGGTTCAGAAAATCATTCTAATGTTTCAGCCCATTGTGCTCTTGTTGGGAAAAACATCATCATCGGTGATGTTTACAATGAGGAAGGCTATGACTTCTCTAATACCAGAAAATTTGACAAGGCGTCTGGCTATCGATCTCGATCAATGCTTCTGGTTCCAATGCTTGATAATCAAGATGATGTGATTGGGGTCTTGCAGTTGCTCAATGCCAGATCTGCTGATGGAAATGAGCAATGTGGATTTAATGATAATGCTGCGGAAATAATTAAGGGGCTGGCCTCTCAAGCAAGTGTGGCAATGGTTAATGTCAGGCTTATTAATCGTATTAAAAAATACACCCGTCTTGGTGTGGCTCTTTCAGCAGAAAAAGACATCCAGACTCTTCTACAAATGATTGCCGAAATGGCCAGGAAATATACTTATGCTGAAGGTTGTACGGTTTACCTATGTAATGAAGATCAAAATGCCCTTCAGTTTGCAGTTGTTCAGAATAAAAAGTTGAATATTGACAGTAAGGTAATTGGAGATGGAAAATGGCCTGAAATTAATTTATATCACGAGGATGGTCAGGAAAACCATTCTAACGCCTCTGCTTATTGTGCCCTTAAGAACAAGACTATCAACATAAGTGACGTTTATGATGAGGAGGGTTTTGACTTTAGTGGCACAAGGAAATTTGATGGCCTGTTTAATTTTCGATCTCAATCTATGCTGCTCATTCCCATGACGGATCATGAGGATGAAGTCGTTGGAGTGCTTCAATTACTGAATGCCCGAAAAGGAATTACCCGAAAAGTTTGTCCCTTCCTTGAAGAAGATATTCCCATGGTTCACGGACTTGCTTCCCAGGCCGCTGTGGCTGTGAACAATGTTCGCTTGGTACAGAATATGGAGGATTTGCTGAAATCTTTTATCAAATCCATTGCTGCTGCCATTGATGAAAAATCACCCTATACGGGACATCATATTCAACGGGTTGCAACATTAACTGATATGTTGATTGATAAAATCAACAGGGCTGATAGTGGCTATTTTGCGAAAACCCACTTTTCTGAAGATCAAGCTGATGAAATTTCAATAGCAGCATGGATGCATGATATGGGGAAGATTGCTACCCCTGAATACATCATAGATAAGGCCACAAAACTTGAGACTGTTTATGATCGTATAGAGGTAGTTCGGTTACGTGTAGAACTCATGAAACGTGAAAGAGAAATCGAACTGTTGAGAAAAAAATGTTCTGACTCTGCTTACCCAAAAGATCAGATAGCGGATATTGATAACACTGATCTTGATGAAACCTTACGGTTTCTTGCTAACATTAATAAAGGTAGCGAATTTACGACAGAGGAGGATCTGGTTCGACTGGAAGAGGTCGCTTCTACCATGTCTTATAATCTAGGCGGACAATCGTTTCCTTTACTCAACCGGAATGAAGTGGACTGCTGTTCCATTCGTCGTGGAACTCTTACTGAAGAAGAACGATTGCTAATCAATCATCATGTAGATGTAAGCATTATGATGCTCGAACAATTGCCATTTCCCAGGAAATGGAAGTCTGTTCCCGAGTATGCAGGAATGCACCATGAAAAACTTGATGGTAGTGGCTATCCAAAGGGCAATAATAAAGATGAGATTTCACTACCTGCAAGAATTCTCGCAGTGGCTGATGTGTTCGAAGCTCTTACTGCTGCTGATAGACCTTACAAAGTTGGAAAGAAATTATCTGAAGCCATGCGAATTATAAAATTTATGTCGGATGATGAACATCTTGATGAGAATCTCTGTGATCTATTGGCTCAAAGTGGAATTATAAAGGAATATTCCGGTAAATATCTTGAGGGAAAACAGATCACTAAATATAGCTGGAAGGGTGAAGAATTCTAGTCTTGGAAGGGCAGGTTGGATTATTGTGTGTAAGTAATTGAGTAAATAGCTAAGAATATAAGATTTTAGAATTACCTCTTTTAAAATGTCAAATTCAGTAACTAAATACATTGCAGAAGCCAGTGATGCGAAAAAAAGAGGTGATTGGGAATGTGCTGCAATCTTATTGGAAAAGTGTATTCAAAATTACGAGCATGAAAATCAAAAGTATTGGCAAGCTGAATACGCCAATATTTTGATTGAACTTGGTCGTGATAGGAAGGCTCTAGAAAAATTCAAACAATTGACACTCGATTTTCCTGATTTTGATGCAGGTTTTGTTGGTTTGGCAAGACTTGCTCAAAAGGAATGCGATTGGGAAAAGTCGCGTTCTTTATGGAAGATATGTCTACAGAAATTTGACAATAATGATCATCCCTGGTGGCAGGCAAACTATGCTCAGGCCTTAAACTGTTTAAATCGGATTGATGAGGCGAAGGAAAAATACAGACAGTTGACCATCGATTTTCCAGATTTGCAATTGGGATATGCTGGGTTGGCAAGTGTTGCTCAAAAAGAGAGGAATTTTGAAGAGGCGAATTTTCTTTGGAAAGACTGCCTTTTGCGATTTGATGCGAATAATAGTTGGTGGTTAACGTCTCGTGCGGTTACGCTTGTTGAATTAGGCAATATTGATCAGGCTTTAGAGATAGTAAAGAAGATTGAAAAATTTAAAAACAAAGATCAGCATGCTTTTGACCTTTTAGCTAAGATTAATTTCCTGATTCTGGAATTAGAGAAGTGTTTAGAGTATAGCGAACAATTAATACAATATTTCCCTCAATCACCGCGCGGATATTATTGGAAGGTACAGGCACTTATTAAGCTAGGTCTTTTTGATGACGCTGCTGATGCGCATTTAGCCTGGTCCAGTCATAGGAAGGATTTTCAACAGCAGATCATATTACCTGAAAATTATCCCGAAAAATTGGTTTTACCGCAACTCACAGGTGCTGGTAACGATTTTAGTTTTATTGAGGAAGAGCATAAAGAATTTGTGGAGAATAATGGAAGGCTGAGGCTTCCAGTATCAATTGTTGTTCCCGTATATAATCGGGCAGATATGCTGGCAATGACTCTTGCTGCTCTTGTACACCAAACATATCCTTCCGATCTTATAGAGGTGATTATTGCTGATGATGGAAGCAGTGATCATATTGATAACGTTGTACACAAATATGAGAAGCTTTTAAACCTGCAGTATGTTCGTCAGGAAGATGATGGATATAGAGTCGCAGCTGTTAGAAATTTAGGTATGAAGGCTGCCTCCCATGCCCATATAATCCTACAGGATTGTGATGTTATTCCTGCAGTAGAACTTGTTGAAACATACATGTGTTATTTACATGTTACCGATCAGGCAGTTCTTTTTGGTTTGCGGTGTTATGTCTGTACCGATGAATACGAAGATGATGATCTGTTGAAAAATCCAGATTTAATACAAAGTCTGCCAAAAGTGACACCGGTAAATCCTGTAGCAGATTGGCAAAGTGCCGATGGTCGTTCCTTTGATTGGCGAATCCCCATACTTGTTCAAAGTAATAATCTGAAAGAATCAATTTTCCCATCCCAGTTATTTGCCGCAGGTAGCGTTGCTTTTCCTCAGGTCGCTCTAGAGATGATAGGTTGTTTTGATGAAGACTTTAAAGATTGGGGGGGGGAAGACACTGAGTTTGGGTACCGTTTTTACAATCAGGGGTATTATTTTATTCCCATGCCTGAAGTCATCTGCTTTCATCAAGAACCTTCCATTGCAAAGGGTGATTATCAGGTGGATAGGGAAAGCGGATTGAGGAAAAGTCTATTTGTCTTACAACAAAAATGTCCACTTCCTTCTATCAGAACGGATGTAACTGTGAGAAAGTACGATGTTCCTAAAGTGTCCATTTATATTCCGGCCTATAATGTTGCTCCATTTATAAAAGAAGCAGTAAACAGTGTACTTAATCAAACGTGTAGTGATCTTGAAGTCGTTATTTGCGATGATGGCTCCACGGATGGGACTCTGCAGGTTCTCGAGAAAAATTTTGATAATAATCCCGATGTACACTGGATCTCTCAAGATCATCAGGGTATTGCTGCCGCCAGTAATTCTGCCATAAATATCTGTAGGGGGATGTATATAGGGCAATTAGATAGTGATGACATACTGGAGCCCCAAGCTGTTGAGTTACTGGCAAATTTTCTTGATAATAATAATGTTGGTGTCGTCTATAGTCGATTTAGCTGGGTGGATCGAACTGGGAAGTTTATGGGAGAAATTTCTTCCATGGAATTCTCCAGAGAACGACTTCTGGCAAGCATGATTTGTACGTCCTTCAGAATGTTTCGTAAACGGGACTGGCTTCGTACTGCTGGCTTCGATGAGTCAATGGTAAATGCTGTTGACTACGATATGATGTTGAAACTCAGTGAAGTATGTAATATTGGATATTTTCCTGAATTAACATACAAATACCGTTATCATGGAAAAAATACATCATTGGTTAATCGTCACTTACAGGAACGGAACCATGTTTTAGCTATCAATAAAGCTTTAACAAGAATGGGGCTGTCAGATCAGTGGTATGTTGTTTCTGGTTCAAAAATAAATCCTCGAGAGGTACGATTTTGTCAACATTGATACATCTGGCATTGGCCAAAAGAAAATAACGAGTCTGTTGTGTCAATTGTTTCTGTTAATTTGAATATGCTGAAGAAATTTTTTCATATTGATCAATTCGTGGGACTGGTTGTGCTGATGGTACTGCTTTTCGTATCGTATCTTGATCCCTATCCTGTGAAATATATTCGGGAAAAGTGTTTTGACGTTTACCAGTCAGTGAAGCCACGTGAAAACCAATCACCTGAAAATCGTTTAGTTGCTATCGTTGATGTTGACGAGGAAAGTTTGCGGAAAATAGGGCAATGGCCATGGTCACGAAAAATCATGGCAACCCTGGTTGCCAATCTACACAATATGGGGGCCGGAGTTATTGCCTTCGATATTTTATTTGCTGAAGAAGATCGATTGAATCCGGCCGCTTTTCTTGAAACTCTAGGTGCTATTGATCCTGAAGTTCGTGAAACTATCCTTGCCATGGAGAGTAATGACCAGATCTTTGGGGACATCCTTGCCCAAACTAACGTTGTCCTGGGACGGGCTGGGTTCTGGGGACGACCACCTAATACCGCAGATGAATCACCTCATAAGTCTATTGCCATAAGGGGGTTAAGCCCAAACACCTCTGATCCAAAAGATTTTCTTGTCGATATCCCCACCCTCATTCGTAATATGCAGCTTCTTGAAGAAAATGCGAAAGGTATTGGTGTCTTTGCCTTTAACCCTATGGTTGATGGCATTGTGCGGCAGGTACCAATGGTGAGCCAGCATAAAGAAGATCTCTATCCCTCACTTGCTCTTGAGGCTGTTCGGGTTGGATTGCAAATCCCCACACTAATGCTTGAAGTCGATCTCAGTGGTATTCATGGAGTTGCCATTGCGCCAAGAAGTATGATTAAACCCAATGGTTTGAAAATCAGTACGGATATGAGAGGACAGGTTCGCCCGTATTTTGCACCTCATGACCCGAGTCTTTATATTTCTGCCTCTGATATATTGAGTCAGAAAATTGATCCTTCAATGGTTGCTGGAAAAATAATTTTTGTAGGGTCTTCAGCAGCCAGTTTGCTGGATATTCGTTCCACTCCGGTTTCACCTCAAATTCCTGGGGTTGAAGTGCATGCGCAGGTGGTCGAAAATATGCTGTTATTTGATGACGCGACAGGAACAGTTGTCGCCGCAAATCAGTTTTTAAATCGTTCTCAATTTGTGAGTAAGGGTGGCGAGATTATTCTGATTGCATTTGGGGGACTGATGATGATTTTCCTAATCCCCAGCCTGGGTGCGGTACGATCCATGATTCTTTTTATTGTTCTTACCTGCATTGCTATCGCAGGGTCATGGTATTTCTTTTCTGAAAAAAGAATTTTAATAGATCCTACCTTTGCTGTGCTCACCTCTTTTCTACTCTATGCAACGATGACTTCTTTAAGTTTAACCCGTGAAGAATCATCTAAGCGACATATCAGGAGTGCCTTTGGTAAGTACTTGTCTCCTGCAATGGTCGATCTGGTTGCTGAACATCCTGAACGATTGAGGTTAGGTGGCGAAAAACGTGACATGACCTTACTTTTTTGCGATGTTCGTGGATTTACAACAATTTCTGAGCAACTTACAGCAGAAGGTCTTACCAAATTGATAAATAAATTACTTTCTCCTTTAACGAATGTGATTCTCAAAAACAGAGGCACAGTGGATAAGTATATGGGGGATTGTATAATGGCATTCTGGAATGCCCCACTGGATGACCCTCAACATGCGAGACATGCCTGTATTTCAGCACTTAAAATGCTTAAGGAGATGGATGAATTAAATAAGCGATTAAAGTTGGAGGCTGAAAGGGACAATACTCCGCTTATTGAATTGAAGGTTGGGTTCGGGCTTAATTCAGGTGAGTGTGTGGTTGGAAATATGGGGTCTGACCAACGCTTTGATTATTCAGTGTTAGGGGATACAGTCAATATGGCTTCCCGCCTTGAAGGGCAATCTAAAATGTATGGTGTTTCAATAGTTATTGGAGAGAATACCTGGGAGCAGTTACCTGACTTTGCAACATTTGAATTGGATAACATTAAGGTAAAAGGGAAATCTGAGGCAGTTCGGATTTTTGCACTTATCGGAGATGAAGAGCTTGCTGAAAGTGATGAATTTCAAAATTTAAAAAGTTCAGTTGATCGTATGTTGAAAAAATGGCGTAGCCTTGATTGGGACGGCACCAAGGATGCCTGTAATAAAGCTCGTGAACTTGGTAAGCCATATGGTATTGACGCATTTTTTGATATGTATGAGCAGCGAGCCATTGAATTTATGAAATCTCCTCCTGACAAGGATTGGGACGGAATTTTTGTGGCAACAACAAAGTAGTAAAAAATTTGACATATATCTTCAATTTATTGTAAAATTGTTTATTAGATGGATGTGAAAGCATTTAACCCCCATATGCTGTTAAGGATTGATGGTGGAAAAACTCATGCAGAATAGATTTGTAACCCTTTTATTATTGTGTTGTTCCTTGTTGTTATTGCCACTGACAACTCATGCCTCGAACATGTCTTCGGCTGGCCAACGTGCTATTTACCAGCGACTTTTGGAAGAACCTGAAAATATGAATCTTCTGTACGAATATTCACAACTTGCTATCAAAGAAGGTAATTTTGAGGCTGCAATTGGTGCGTTGGAAGGTCTGCTTATTGTTGCTAGCAATCAGCCACGAGTCTTTCTTGAACTGGGTGTACTGTATCAGCGTCTTGGCGTTTCAAAAACAGCGGATATTTATCTGCGACGTGCCAGAGATTTGAGTAAGGAAAATAGTAAAATCAGAAATCTTGCAAATGAATATCTGATTGAAATTAACAAGCAGTCTTCTCCTCATTTATTTATTGGCGTTATGCGTGTTGGAGTACGCTACCAGGAAAATCCCACGTATTCACCGGAAGTGACTGAAATTCGCTCTGGAGGATTTAATGTCCCCCTGCCTGAATCACGAAAAGCACAACATGATGTAAATGCACTGGTTTTTACTCGTATTGAGCATCGTTATAACATAACAGATCATACTTCATTTACTTCTGATCTGATTCTATATGGAACGGCCTATGATGATAATTCACAACTGGATCTTGGAGTCGTTGAATTTTCTTCAGGCCTGAAATTTGAGTCAGGTAGAAATGCAGATGGTCAGTTCAGTGTCAGACCGCATATCGTCTTGCGAGCTACAAGTATTGATGACAATCAATTTGAGCAGACCATGGGGGCTGGTATCGGATTTCGGTCAATTTTCGGTGCTAATACGGCACTGACTACAAAATATCAGTTCCGTGATATTGAATACAAGGACTTTAACGATAACGATACTGCATCTTGGCGCAACGGAAACGAACACAGGTTAAATTTTCGTTTTAATAGTGAATTTATGCGAGGGCATTTGCTTGAGATTGGTTTCTTTGGTCGATATAAGGATGCAGAGCGTGATTTCCTTAAAGTTGATCAGTACGATTTCTCTTTACGTTACAGTATCAAGTTTAATAATTTTCTGTTTCAGCAACAACGAAAAATGGTTTTGACACCCTATGCTATACGGAGGTTGATGAACTATGGCGGTGCAGATCCGGAAATAGATGCAGAGGTTACTCGAAAAGATCGTGAGTGG
>DAOWDZ010000009.1 GCA_030638765.1 Desulfocapsa sp. | reverse complement strand
TTTTTGCTGCAGATTGCCTCAGATCCACTGTCATATCATTTTCCAGGTAAGAAAGAGTATGCTAAAGCACCGTATCTACCCTGGGTAGTAGCAGAGCAACAATCAGACGGGCTTACCCATGGTGGGTTATTTGAAAACAGATATGGATATTATAAGCATTCAGGTAATCTCCACTTCCTCAATGTGCTTGACGCAAGTCATATGGTGCCTTTATCCCGGCCCGAAGTTTCGTTGATCCTGATTAATAATTTTATCCATGAGGGTAAAGTTGCTTTGCCTTGATTTTAGTTGAGTATTTGATATAAAATCAGATTGTTGAACCGGATTGATGGGAACATAATGGAGCAAAATAATGAGTCAGGATGAAAACGAGCCGCAGAAAATAGCAGATTATTATGAAACAGCAGAACATATTGCCTGGGAATTCTTAACAGAAGGCCACGTCCATCTGGGATACTGGGATGAAGAAAATCAGGGTGCATCCTTTGCTGAAGGTGCAAAAATGTTAACCGAACTGATGATAGGCAAGAGTGAAATAGAAGAAGGTCAGCATTTTTGTGATATCGGGTGTGGCGTCGGTGGACCAGCCATAATGCTAGCGAAGAAAAAAGGGTGTTTTGTTGACGGGGTTACCTTAAGTGAATTCCAGAGGCAAGAGGCGGAGAAAAGGGCAGGGCTGCAAGGGGTTGGGGATAAAGCCCGATTTATTAATGCTGATGCTGTGGATCTTCCTTTTCCAGATAAGAGTTTCGATGGAGGATGGTTTTTTGAATCAATCTTTCACATGGGACATCATGATGCTTTGTCCGAAGCCCATCGCGTTTTGAAGCCTGGTTCTTTGCTGCTCCTCACCGATGTCGCAGATGTCGGTTTATTAACGGAAGAGGAAAGAAACCACGCAAAGGAATTGTGTAATGTGGAGTATGTTGCCAGTCAAGATTACAGGGATCTGTTGCACAATGCAGGGTTTGATCTTGTTGAACTTGTGGATATAACCAAAGAAGTGGTTGTACCCTTAAAGGGGAAATTTACCGAGGCCCTCAAGGAAAAGAAAAATGAGGTGTTTGATATTTTCAAACAGGATGAAGAGCGAATGGCTGAATTTGCACGGGTCGCTGAGAAATTTGAAAAGATCGGCTATATTATTGTCAAGGCAAGGCGCAGAGGTTGATTTTCTAGTATCTGCACAAACTGTGCGGAAACAATAATAACTGCCGGTGGCTGTTACCTGTTAGCATTGATCAAGGTGTTACATCGTTCACTCAGTAAATCGGCAGTTTTCTCCAAAAGGCTAACGGCAATTGTGTCAACATGCCGGTTTTGCCATTTTTCCATATCCGTACCTTTAACCCACTGGTTAAAGGCGCCCAGTGCCGGGCCGCAAAAGACCTGGTAGTCAATGCTGTTCTCCTCTTTTCCTTCCAGTGCGTATTTGTTGGATTTATACAGATACCATTTGAAAATCATGGCCATCTTCTGCTTGGGATTCTGCTCTGCCCGTTTTATTGCCTCGGGTGTGTGTATCTGTTTGCACTCGTCATAAATAGAGGAAAAGCTACGTTTGAAATATCTCTTTTCCAACTGGTCTCTGGTTGCATGGTCTATCTCCTCCAGGGAGTCGTAATGTCGATATAACTCGTAGAGTTTGTTGGCTCTTGCCGGAAAAAACACCCCTCGTTTCAGAACCTGGACTTTGGTGCCCATCTCAAACATATCCCTTGCCGGGGCATAGGCGGTATCCTGCACATTTATCTCCTGCAGCATATCCTTGACATGATCACTTGTTGCAGCTTCTACCGTGCATTGGTTAATGGAACCAGTGAGGATGAAATCAGCACCCAGGATAAAGGCAGCAGCAGCTGCTTCAGGAGTGCCGATACCACCGGCGGCACCAATTCTGATTGTTTTGTGATAATTGAATTTCTCTGTTAGCTGATCGCGTAAAGAGATTATGGCTGGCAACAAAGTGGATAAATTGCCCATGTCGGTATGACCGCCTGAATCTGCCTCCACGCAGAGATCATCTGCCATGGGAACCTGACCGGCAAGCTCTGCCTGCTCTGAAGTGATATCTCCTGTTTTTAGTAATGCTTCAATAATGGATATGGGGGCAGGTTGTAAAAATAGCTGGGCAATCTCTGGTCTGGAGAGTTTGGCTATAATATGGTTTGTAATGGTAATGGAACCATCTTTTTCCCTAATCAGACCGTTTAGTCTATATCTCACCAGAGCAGGGCTTATTTGCAGATAGGCTGCAGCTTCAACAGAGGTAATGTTGTGTTTCAGGAAGAGATCTACCAGGGCGTCTTCCATTGGACCGGAAAGGAGATTCATACCATAAGCCTCACCGTGATCAAGCTGAGATTGAATCGAGCGAATGGCGTGTTCAACATCATCAAGTGAGAGGGAGCCGGTACCAAAAAATCCCATCATTCCAGCTTTTCCCATTTTAATTAGCATTTTAACAGAGGCAATTCCATGCAGCATGCCACCTGTGATATAGGCGTATTTGAGGTGATACTCTTTTTTAAATTTACTGCATCCAAGGCTGGTGGCAGACAAGGTCACAGGCCCGGTATTTTGGCAAGGCGAGGAAGGCAAATCATCCTTCAGGGGTTCGGCCTGCTGCATAATGTAGTCGACTAATTTTGTGAGGACATGGCCCGGGCCAATCTCGATAAAATTCTCAACACCTTTACCCCACATATAGCATACGGATTCTTGCCATTTAACCGGATGAGTCATTTGCCGGGAGAGGAGATCTGCAACCTGGTTCCCATTATAGGGTCTGGCAGTTACATTTGAGATAATAGGAATTGCGGGAGGGGAAAAAATAAAATTGGTCAGGTATTGCCTGAAGTTTTTAGCTGCCTCTTCCATGAGTTTAGAGTGAAACGCACCGCTTACATTGAGGATAACATAGTGGGTGGTGCCATCGGCTTCAAACAGTGATTGCGCTGCCTGGATTTCCGAGCTGTCTCCTGAAAGTACAATTTGTACTGGGGAGTTGAGATTGGCAATTTCAACCTGTTTCAAAGCATTGTGATTAAGGATTTCACGGACTTCTTGTTCTTGCAGGCCAATGACTGCGGCCATGCCTCCATTATCCGTTGCAGCCATAAGTTCGCCGCGTTTTTTAACGAGTTTGAGACCGGTTTCAAAGTCAATGACTCCGGCAGCAAAAAGGGCATTGTATTCTCCAAGGCTGTGACCTGCGACAAAGTCAGGTTTCGGATGTTCATTTTTCAAAGAATCAAGATACGACAAAGCATTGACGGTAAACAGGGCCGGTTGGGTGAACTGTGTTTTGTGAAGGTTGTTCTCTGGATTATCGCAGCAGAGTTTTTCTATGGAATATCCGAGGATTTCATTGGCTTGCCTGGTATGATCGGGAAACTTTTTGAACAACTCTTTGCCCATATCCTTCGCCTGAGATCCCTGGCCGGGGAAAATATATGCCTGCATTGTATCGTCCTTTTCTCTGTTTGGTATCTTAGAGTTCATTCTTTTGGGTTTGCAAGATGATTTTGTGTGATAGTCTGGCAGGTTCTGCGTGCTTAGGGTGTTCCGTACTGATTTTAGATTAGCCTGATCTCCTCCAAACTGACTCATGATGCGATATGTTGAGCAGCTTTTGATAAACGTTTCGTTTTCCTTGATAAAACCAGCATAGGTACCCGAAGGGCCGACATCAACACATGTGAAGTCAGAGGATTCAGTCCGGGAAAGTGTTTGCAGAGCTTCCTGAAACCTGATTGGTTGTCTTGCAATGTCACAGAAATAAGTGGGCGAAAAGGAATCAATTTTGTTGCCGGTCAGGCATGAGATAATATCAATAACAGGGGGATGGAGTTGAACTGTTTGCAGGGAATCAAGGCAGAAATCACGCGCCTGATCAATGGCTGGTGAGTGAAAACCATGGGACACGGGGAGCTCCTGAAAGAGTTTTCCTGCATCTTTCAGCCAGGCTTTGATCTGCGACATGCCTCTTTGAGATCCTGAAACAACAAAGTGATGCTCATGGTTAATCCCCACAAGGGAGCTGTTGTTCCTGATAATCTCAACATCCTCAAACAGGGAAGGTGGTTCGATGATGCCGATCATACCACCTGGGACGCACTTTTCTTCTACAGCTCTGCCCTGAAGGATTAGGATTTCCAGGAGTTCCTCCACTACCATTACTTCAGCTACGGCAAGTGAGACATATTCGCCAAGGCTGGCTCCAATAAGATAATCCGGAGCTATATCGTATGCGATAAGGGTTTGCGCCAGGGAATATTCAACCATGAAAATGGCGGGGTGGGTAAAGAGGGTCCTGGTAAAAGGTTCGCTTTTTTTCTTTTCCCCATTATAGAGGATGTCGACAAGAGATGTGCCTAGAATCCTTTTGGGGATCTGATCGAGCTTATCCATCCACGATTTGAAGTGTTTCTCTTTTCTATAGAGCTCTTCACCCATCTGGTAGTAATGAGAGCCCTGTCCGGAAAAGAAAAATATAGTTTTCATCTGGGAGAATGGGGTTGGGTTTTATATGAAGGTCTCGGAAATGCTACCTTGTGTCGTGGCTTTTATATCTCGTTTGAATAAATTTCACTCAAGAAGCTATAGTGTTAATAAGGTTCAGTGGTTGGCTTCTTCAGAAGGGGATCATTAAAGTTTTCTGATCAGAGTAATACCGTCACCAACGGGTATTAAACTAATTTCCACGCGGGGGTCGGTTTTTCTGTTTTCGTTGAATGTACGAATAAATTTTGTTTCCTCGTCATGGTTGTCAGCGTCGAACACGTAACCTTTCCACAAGACATTGTCGACCATTATCATGCCGCCTGGCCGGATAAGGCGCAGGGTTTTTTCGTAATAAGTTTCATAGCTTTCCTTGTCCGCATCAATGAATGCAAAATCAAAAGAATCGCTGTGTCCTTCTCTGAGTAAGTCATCCAGTGTCTTTGCTGCCGGTGCGAGCCTGAGCTCTATCTTGTGAGCAATATTTGCATCCTGCCAATATTTTTGTGCTATGGATGTCCATTCCTCATTGATATCACAGGCAATGAGTTTCCCATGCTCCGGCAAGGCCGTGGCAATGCAGACACTGCTGTATCCTGTAAAAACCCCTACCTCCAGGGCTTTTTCAGCTCCTATGGATTTCAGGATTAACGACATGAACTGTCCCTGAAGGGGACTTATCTGCATAACCGCCCTGGGGAGTTTTGCTGTTTCTTCACGTAATTTGCAAAGAAGAGAGGATTCCCTGAGGGAGACATCTTCTATGTAGTTGGAAATTTTTTTGTCGACAATTCTGTAGTCTGAAGCCATGAATTTAACCCTTATGGATGATCCGCTGTGGAAGAGAAGTTTCTCCAAGTTTTACTAAGACCTTACAGTTCTCAAGTAGGATTTTCTCTTTTTCATTGAACAGATCTTGCAGTTGTTCTTGGCCATGAATGACTTTTGTAATGATCTCACCTAAGGGAAGGCGTCCTGCTTTGTAAAGCTTGAAAATTCTGGAGAATGCACCTCCGAGGTGACCTCTGCTCCCTGTAATGGAAATTTCATTGGTGATCATATGGTCAACATGCTCAAGAAAGAATGTTTCACCCATACGGGCCAGGAGAACGACTCTTCCATTCGGGTTAAGGTTCCGAAAAGAACGGTTGACGTTCTCCACTGCTCCCGAAGCTTCAAAGACAATGTCTATTTGCGAGGGTTTTCTTGAAAAGTATTCTTCAACATCATAGACATAGTCAACCCATTGCCTGGCGAAATCCCTCCGGAATGAAACTGGTTCAACAATGTGGACTTCTGAGGCACCAAAAATATCTTTGCTGATCATAGCAGTTAATAGACCAATAGGCCCTGCTCCAAAAATCAAGACCACATCGCCAGGAGAAACACGTGCATTTTCACAGGCTACATAGGCCACGCCGGATGGCTCAACGCAAGCCAGGGCCTGGAGGTCTTCATCGTTTTGAACGAGTGCAGATATGTCATGGGCAATGGTGCCGGGAATATCTACCACTGATCCAAAAATCCCATCTTTTTCCATTCCCAGGAGTTTAGCCTCGGTACACTGGTTAAATTTTCCTTTTTTACATGGATCACAATGGTGACAGGTTATGATTGACTCCATGGTGATATAATCACCAGGTTTGAGGTGAGTGATGTTTTGCCCGGCAGCGAGGACTCGCCCCACACCCTCATGGCCCATAACCCGGCCCTGTTCTGGTATCTCGGAAGGGGCTGAGCAGCAGATATATCCGGTTTCAGGGTGATTTGTAACCAGATGAACATCGGTGCCGCAAATCCCGGCGTAAAGTATCTCGACCCGGATATCATTAGAGTGCAGATCTCCTAATGTTCTTTCTTGAACAGAAATTCGTGAGTTGCGATATTTCTGGTGTGGTCCGTGAGTGTTCAACCCTTGAATCGGTTCATGGTCTACCTGAACCACAAGCATTTTTGAGACTGTGCCAGAGGAGGACATGTGGTGCTTACCTTTTTCGTGGAGATTTTTTAAGATCTGATGCCAGTACAAGGAAGACGCCAATCAAGGGAGTCAGGGCCATTGAGGCAAAGAAATACCCCCAGAAACTATATTTCCTGTTTGTTCCCAGTAAGGCAACAATAAGACATGATATCAGATATATAGGTACAAAATACGGCATGTTTACTCCTTTATGAATTTAAACTGACCGTTATGGATTTCTTTGAAAAATAATCGTTTATCTCCAAGCTCCCCGTTAAGGTCATATGAAAACTCACCGGTAACCCCTTGCCATTGTTTGGTGAAGCGAAGCTTGGAACTCACGACTATTGGTACTATGGAGTCACTTTTTTCAAAGGCAAAGGCCAGAAGATTTACCGAGTCATATCCAAGTGCTTCCCAGGTGTGGGGAGGTGCGTGAAATCGTTTTTGAAATGATTCGGTAAATTTCCGGACCAGTGGAATGTCGCTGTTAGGATTGAAAACGGTGGGAACGATAGTGCCCTCTGAAGCTGGCCCTGCTATTATAGGAAGGTTTGGAAAGTCAAGGCTGTCCCCACTGATAAAAGGAACGCTAATGCCCATTTCTCGGGACTGTTTAATCACCTTGGCGCTATGCGGCATTATTCCTGCGAGAAAGATGGCGTCAAATTCCAGTTTGGTGAAGTCATTGATGATGTATTTGTAGTCGGTTTGCCATTTGAAATAGGCCTTATGACTGATAATCTTCAGTCCTAGATCAACGGCAGTGGTATAGAAGGTACTTGAAACGCCTTGCCCGTAAATGGTGTTATCATCAAGAATAACTATCCTGTGATAGCCTTTGTTTTGGGAAAACTTGGCCATACGTCGACCAATTATAGTGTCTGAAGCGCATGTCCTGAACACATATTGAAAGTCGTGAGCAGTAAGGGCAGGGTTTGAAGAAGAAGGAGCAAGAAAAAGAAGCCCGTTGTTTTCATAGGTGATGGAGGCGGGAATAGCTGCTGCTGAGGTGCTGTGACCAATAATAGCGACAATATTTTCATTTTTGACAACTTCAGCGGCGATTGTGTAGCCCTCACCATCTTCTGGCTCGTCGAAGATGATGGCCTGAAGCTTTCTTCCCATGATACCGCCACTCTCGTTGATCTCTTCAATGGCAAGAGATGCTCCGTTTAGGAATGGAAGGTCTTTGTTATCGGCCGGCCATACCAAGGCAATGAGGATGGGCCCTTGTGATTGACCGGCTTTTTTGGCTCTTTCTTTTGTCAGATCCCGGGGGGAGCAGGAAGAGAAAATGACGGCGGCAAAAAAGATCAGAACCATGTTTCTTACTGTAAACATATGCACTTTTTATACTGCCTGTTAGTTTTTTGTATCAAGAATAATGGGGAGACCGTCTTTGCCTGATCCGATAACGACCACTTTGGCGTTTTCTGACTTGGAAAGTTCCAGGGTTGCCGTGACTCCCTTCCAGGTTAAAATTTTGTCGGTAAGAGATGCTGCAACTTTTTTATTGTAGTCGTGTATACCAGTTGCCTCTATACGTTTTCTCTCCGCCTCTTTCTCCTCTTTAGCCAACCTGTATTCGTAGGCCTCTGCAAGTTCCTTTTGTTCCAGCTTCATCTCAATGGCCTTTTGGATATA
>DAOWDZ010000090.1 GCA_030638765.1 Desulfocapsa sp. | reverse complement strand
GTGTTTTTCATGCCGAGTTCCTTGGCCTTTGCATTCATCATATCAACAAAGGCTTCCTTCGATCCGGCAACATGACTGGCCAGTGCGACAGCAGCATCATTTGCTGATTGAATCATCAGGGCATAGAGCAGTTCCTCGAGTGGAAATTGTTCTTTTGGGTCTAAATATACCTGCGAACCACCCATTTTATAAGCTTCCACTGTGACCTGAACAGTTTCGTCGAGCTGTAAGATTCCTTGATTGATTTGATCGAGGATAACAAGAAGCACCATAAGCTTCAGGGTGCTGGCTGGGTAAACAGGGAGGTCGGGATTTTTGGAGAAGAGGATTTCTCCGGTGTCAGCATCAAGAACAAATGCAGATGCATAAGGATCTGTGGCAACACTTTTTAGCGGAGCACGTCCTGCCAATGCTGTTTGTCCAGCGAGAAGACAAAAGATTGAAATGGTAACGAGTATGATTTTTAGTTTCATTGTATTTGTTTGCTCAATTTGTAAGAAAACGTATTGGCACTCAGACTATCCATATCCCCAACGCCAGGGGGAATCTGTGCATGGTATTCCGCCAATGCGTACAGCTCCATACATCGTGTTGGCGATACCAGTGTATATATGTTAGAGCTCTTTGTCAGAAATATTATACTTTTTTGTCAGTTCAGCACTCCGTTTTTTTCTGTTTTCAGAACCCATGCTCATGGGGGCAGTTCTTGCACTTTCTGAATGGTACGTAAAGTCATGTGTTTCACAGCATGATTGTCAGCATGGCAATTAGCACTAAAAATAATTCACCAGTGAACGTTTCATGGTGAATGATCCCGGTAGATATTTTGTGGAATTGGAGCTTTTAAGAGTACGGCCGTATGCAAAATGAGTCTTTCCATGAGAGTGAGTTTTGTGGTCTGTGTGTGAACTTCATTTGCCATTGCCGGTTCATCAGTAATGAGGCCATCCACCCCGAGTGACATCATTCGGGCCATTGAGATCTGATCATTTACAGTCCAGACATAAACTTTTTTACCAGTTGAGTGAATTCTTCTGATAAATGCGGGCTTTGCAGTGGTCAGATTGATGGCAAGAAAATCCACATCCAGGTCTGATATTTTGCCGATGGCCTTTGATGTGAGCAATCCAACTGTCCAGTGAGGTCGGAGTGCTCTGAATCTTCTGATTCCTTCGTATTTCAGAGACATGATAGCAACATTTTCAACCATGTCGGATTGTTCTACAATTTCTGCAACGCGTTGCTCCAGCAAGTGGTCATGACCATAGTATTTTAATTCGATGAGAACCTTGCATTTTCCTTTTGCAAGTTCAAGTATTTCGGTAAGTGTTGGTACTCGTTCAGCAGAAAACTCTTCGTTGAACCAGCTGCCCACATCAATAGTTTTTATTTCCTCAAGACTGCCTTCCCATACCTTGAGTTTGTTTCCGCTGAGTTTCATGAAGTCGCTGTCATGTATTATGATAACTTCTCCGTCGATGCTTTCCTGTACGTCAACTTCAAGCCAGTCAGTACCGTCCTGTATGGCATGGCGCATGGCAATAATGGTGTTTTCAGGAGCTTTGCCGGCTGCACCCCGGTGCGCAATAATTATGGTGTTATTGTCTGGTGGAATTCCTTTTAAGAGCCAGAATCCGGCCAAAGTTGCTATGACAATGCCAGAAAGAAGAAATATGAAGAAGAGTCTTTTACTAATTGAGTGTTTATTGTTTGCTTCTTCTTCCGGTGATGTTTTTGTACAGGTGGTGATTTTTTTGCGATTATAAAAGAGGATAAGCAGGGCCGCAAAAGTACCAGAAGTAAAAGTTGTTATAAGAATGTTCAAAAAAGCCCATAACAGTGCAAGAGCGCCAAGTGCTGGAATTAATAATGTGATGGAATTAAAAAAGAATGGTGCAAGTATTGACCCGAGTAACTGTACACTGCCAAATGCAACTGTGCTGAGTAAAACACCTGTTAGCAACCAGCTGCTAAGAGTTAGTGTGAATAACTGTTTGTCCCCTATGGTCAACCTTTCACTTTTAGTAAAAGAACAGGTTGGTGTTTCGTTGTTAAAAAGAATCAGAGGCAGGCTGAGTGACCAACTGCAGAGATTTCTGCCAAGTACGATAGCCATTGCTACCAAGACAATAATGATACTTGTGGTCGCTACGGTGAAAACGGGTGGTCTTGTGGCCAGGTAATAGTTTATGTCAAACTGCGAGAGCATGACCCAGGCGATGGCAAAGGCAAGGCCGAGAAATGGAAGTGTTATCAGCAGTACTCGCAGAACAAGTTGGATTGCAAAAAAGAAGATTGTTTTTACACGTCGAAGGGAAAAGAGCAGAGCAGTAATGAAATTGATTTCTTTTCCGGTAACGGCTGCATTACAGACAGCCATTATAGAGGCCTGCTCAAAAATAAGGATGGTGATCAGGGTGGATACAAAGAGTATCAGTGCTGCCATTCCCGTTGGAGTCAGGAAAAAATAGGCAATATCAAGGTCTGAAAGTACAGTCTGTCCTGACAGATTCAATAGAAACTTCCCAAGAAGACCGGTCATTGGTGCAAAAAGAACTACACCAAAGGCAAGATAGGCGATATGGATTGCAAATATTTTCCAGAGTCTTTTACGCAGGAAAAGTAGGGATTCTTTCCAGAAAGATTGGACTTGTCGTTTCATGCCTTGTCAGTCTGGGAAGGCAGTAAAGGAGAATAGGCATGACTAGTAACTATGTTTCCTGGAAATTCACTGAATAACACGGAAGAGGGAATATCAGAAAAGATATTGTCGGTATCAACAGGAACGACTGCGACTATTGGTGCCACATGAGTAATCAATGCCTTCATAGCAGGAGGAACTCAAAACATTTTTTGAGTTCCAGGAGCAAACTGTCTTAAACGCTGGGACAGAATAAAGTCTGCATTTTTCCCATCAGATCAATAATTCTTGGATCCTGGATACGGTTATAAATAAAGTTTGCATCTTTTCGGAAATCGATAATTCCCTGACTACGCAGGATGTTCAAATGCTGAGAGACATTTGCGTTGGTTGTTTTTACCTGTTCCCTGATATCACCCACTGACATCTCATTGTCTTGGAGTAGGCAAAGGATTTTTAAACGTATGGGATGGGACATTGATTTCAGGAGTTTGGACATCGCTTCAATTTGTTCATCTTCCATGGGATACCTCGTTTAAAGTAAGAACTGAATTAATCTGTCTGCACTTGCATCTGTTCCTTCTTTGGAAAGAGAAACAGGTACAGTGCTCCTGACAATAAAGCCATACCGCCGTACATGTACATATCTGGAATAATCTGGTTTTCAGAACGAAGAAGAGCCAGCACAGATAACAACGGCAGGAGTTGATACGCTAATCGATGGCTGAGCAGCAGCTGTCTCATAACGTAAAGGTGGATCATTGGCCCGATGAGCCCGAGTATTAAAGAAATATTTGAGTTTTCGTGAAGATAAATAAAAAGGAACTGCTTAATGGTTAATACTGCAAGCAGGGCGACGAGAAAAAGGGTGATGGCAAATGTTTTCTTTCTGCGTTCACCGAGAGGCAAGTTGTTCAACAAATTTACCAACTCATATTGGTTCGTGCCAGTACTCAGTTTCCTGTAGATGTTTTTTTTACTCCTACCTTGTAGGAGTGATTTTTTTATTTCTTCTTCTAGCGTTTGTCGCATTTCTGGAATGATATCAGTAGAGAAGCATAATTGTTCAAGGTGTTTGTTAGAGAAAACCTAACATTTCGAAAAAGATTGCCTATGAATACTGGTTTTATTGCAGAAAGAAAAGGAAAAAAACTAAATTGTGATATAAGGAAAATTGATATTCGCGATAATTGTTTTTTATTTGACAGATGGCTGGTATATTGGAGTATGGTAGGTTCTCTTGGAAAATATCACCTTGTTTTTATGTGATGAAAAATTGAGTGTAAGTTAGTGGATTATATAAACTTGTCATTTTTTATAAGTGATTCCACTAGCTGTTCAGTAAACAGATTTAATAATGGAGACTATTTTATGAGTTCAAGCGATGATAAAATCACAAGCCTGTTAAGTGAAGGACGAGTTTTCGAGCCACCAACAGAAGGAAGAGATGCTGCTGCCATCGGAAGCCTTGACGACTACAAAGCAATTTATAAAAAATCCATGGACGATCCGGAAGGATATTGGGCAGAACGTGCTGAAGAACTTGTGACCTGGGATAAGAAATGGGATACCGTTCTTGAAGCCGACTATGATAAACCTGAGTTTAAATGGTTTAGCGGCGGCAAGATGAATGTATCCTACAACTGTCTTGATCGTCATCTTGAGAACGGTCGTCGTAACAAGGCAGCCATTATCTGGCAGGGTGAGCCTGAAGAGGATGTCAGGGTATACACCTACCAGATGCTGCACACTGAAGTGTGTCGCTTTGCTAATGTTTTAAAGAAAAAGGGCGTGAAAAAAGGTGATCGTGTTGCTGTATATCTGCCCATGATTCCTGAATT
>DAOWDZ010000170.1 GCA_030638765.1 Desulfocapsa sp. | reverse complement strand
GTGGGTGGGGGAAGCAAATAGTCAAAGGAACAAGCTAACCCATAAGATAAGTAAGACCTAATCTTACTTCCTTTCCCCTATCCCCCCCAAATAATAATAAATAAAGTAAACAAAATGGCCAGCCAAAGGCTAAAATTGAAAGTTGTAAATAAAGATAAAAAAATATTAAAATCTAAAGTGACTGAACTGGCGTATACACGCTTTAACATTGTATTCAATCGAGTAATCGAAATTAGTGATGGCTTCTTAGTCATCACTAAAAACGAAATAGATGCAGAGAAGGTAATGAAAGAGGAGGCTGTGGCCATGTTTAAACAACATGGCTACGATGTTATCATCCCTCCTGTGTATCGGGCCAGAAGGACCATATTTGTAAGAAAATTGGATGAGATGATCCTCGAAAACGAGGAGAAGGATCTCATCCAAGAAATAAATGACAAGAATGAATGGGCGAAGGTCCAGTCATTGATTAAAATCAATGGCAAAAACATCAAAATGACGTTTGCCGACACCTCCATGGTGGAAAAGGCATTGGAAAAGGGGTTGTTATGTTGCAATATGTCAATAACCCCTAACCAAATTAACCGAGAAAACTTCACAGAGATAACAACATGTTTTAAATGTTATAAGTACAACACTCATACCACAAATGAGTGCAAAAAACCAACCACTCTCTGTTCTTGCTGTTGCTCTCCAGACCATCACTGGAGAGAATGCACCAGCACTATTAAAAAGTGTCTAAACTGTGGGGAAAATCACCATACACTAGCTTCTTTCTGCTCCTTCAAAAAAAGAGCAATTGAAGAAAAGAAGAAAGCATTAGAAAAAGGCAGCCAGAAGCAGACATACTCTGCGGCAACAATCAATGGTAGTGTAGCCAGGGCTGTGCCCACAGCTACCACAACACTTCAGCTACAGGATGGAATGGACAGTAAGATAGTTTCATGTATCTTGATGTCCCATTTCCACAACCTAGCGGAACCTGGTCAGTTCGGTCATTATTTCTCGAGAATAATGGCTGCTAATGGACTGCCAAAGATTGTTGTCCCAGATGTAACTGATTCTTTCAGACTTATAAATGCCCTACAAAATGCCGGAGTGGTGCAGTCCACTGATACCACTCAGGCACCTAAAGAGACACAAAAAGTAAATACCCCAGCAGCAAAGAAGCAACTCTTTGCTGATGCAAATGAAAGTCCAGCGAAAGCGGACGATTGCTGTGCCGTAGCAACATATGCAGCGGCTACATCGGAATCAACCGATACCGATGCAGCGATCACTCCGCTAAACAAGAGATCTAGGCTGGATATCATGCAAACTAGGGAATTCACAAATAGTGCTGCGAAAGATCAAAAGAGGTGTAAACAGGAACGTATGCTTGTACAAAAGCAAAACGATCTGGATACTCCTCAAAACAGCAAGAAAGAGGTTACTCCTACCAGAGCAGTCAAACGATCTGGTAGCCTAAAAAGAACCCCAATCAGAGACAGAAACTTTGAGAGTAGTGACGAGACCCGGATGCTCGCACTCATGTCCTTGAAAGAGGATGTGATTGAGTCAATGGAGATTCGCTACTATGCTCAGAGTGAAATCGATGAGCAAGGTTT
Organism: Desulfocapsa sp.; assembly: GCA_030638765.1. Next base: position 535 of record DAOWDZ010000170.1, on the reverse strand, counting down.
CGACAGCAAACTACCATACGAACTGTGGAATGGGTCAGCTAAGATCTCATTCATCGACCCATTCAAACAGTTCAACCATCCCATACTAAACAATCTAACGGAGAACGATATAAAGTTCCTTTTCTCCCGAAATAGAATCCCCCACAAATTTGTTGAAGTTTTCGACAAATTAGAGGAGGGTGAATTTAGGAGAAGAAGAGCTGGATTGAGATCTCCATCAAAATAAAATATATATATATGCTTGAAATTTGTGTAAAGTATTCATACGACAAGTGTGGCCTGATGGCATCTGTCTCTCTCCCAAGAAGGGCAGAAGTTTCACAGCCACCACGTGTCTGTATGACAATGCATTACATTGAAATTAGGTATAAATATTCATCTAAAGTAAAACTAAAAAAACTGTAAATAATAGACTTAGCAAATGCTAAGACCAAATGTAAATAAATTAGTTAAGTGTAATATTAGAAAATTGGCTGGCCTTTATGAGGCTTAAAATAATACAACATAACGCACACGGGTGGATGCCACACCGAAT
>DAOWDZ010000013.1 GCA_030638765.1 Desulfocapsa sp. | reverse complement strand
CACCTCCGCCGTCAGCGGCTGGTGTGTCTGTGGAAATTGATGCGTCAAACAGCGCTGAGAAGTGTTCGTGTGCTTCGTCAGCTGCCAGAATGAAGGCAGTGGATGAGTCTTCTTCAAGGAATGAATCTGCGGCGAGAAGTGCCTGCTCGAAGGAGTGATCACCGCCACTGCTGGTGATATTTATTCCGGTTGCCTTATGCAAAATAGCGATCTGTCCGGCTGCACTGTTATGTACCGATCCTACAAAATCGATGGGGCTGGGGAATTGTTCATCACTGCTTTGCAGCTTCTCAATAAAATCATATGTTTCCGAAAGTGCGCCCCAGCCGCTTCCCATAAAAACGGAATGTGGAGACTGCTCAAGGCCGGAATCTTCTTTGGCAGCAGCTGCTATCGCCAGAGCTATTCTTGAGAAACGTTTCAGGCGGCGGACTTTCTTTGCAGGCAGATCCTTTGAAACAGTTTTTAAATCAAGGACACCAGTCATTGTCTCAAGTTTTGAAAAACATTCCAGGCTCTCTTTGGTATGACCAGCTCCCGTGATACATGCTTTGCCTATAATAGTTAAAGGAGTATTGTGCGGTTCCTGACAGAGAGAGGGGGAAATGTCATTTGCAGCAATGAGCAGGCAGGCATTATTTCCACCAAATCCAAAGGAGTTAGACAGAATTGTTGAAACATTTTGTTTAGCAGGAACGAGAAGTGGAGACAGTTGAAGCTGAGGGTCGGGGTTTGTACATCCGGTATTAGCCGGTAGCAATTCTCGTTGTATACAGATTGCGGCAATTACAGCTTCAAGGGCACCAGATGCTGCCAGGCTGTGACCTGTTGCTCCCTTGATGGAAGAGAGAGGAGGAGGAGGGGCAAATATTGCCCGTATCGCCTTTGATTCTGCAAGATCATTGTCGGGAGTACCTGTCCCGTGCAGGTTGATGTAATCAATTGCCCTTGCGTTACTACCCGCATCGTTAATGGTATTGCGCATGGCCTGGAAAGCACCTGCTCCTTCAGGGTGTGGAGCCGCGGGGTGGTGGGCATCACAGGTAAGGCCGCAGCCAAGGATTTGCCCCAGAGGATGGTCAGGTTTAATGGTGCTCAGTAAAAGAAGCCCTGCTCCTTCAGATACGGACATTCCCTTTCTGTCCCTGTCCAGTGGCTTACTGCCACCTTTGTCAACAAGCTGAAGAGAGTGAAATCCAAAATAGGTAAGCCTGCAAAGAGAATCTGCACCTCCTGCAAGTACCCATTCTGCTTCTCCAGATTGTAGCATTTTAAGGGCCATGCTGATGGCAACTGTTCCCGAAGAACATGCGGTCGAGACGGTGAGAGCAGGGCCAGTACAGTTGACCTCAAGAGCCAGTTCTTCGGCTACAGTGGTAAGGCCGTGATGACTGTATGCGCTTGAATCGGTGACATTTTCAGCAAGTAATTCTTCGGTGGTGAGGATTCCACCAGTTGTTGTGCCAATGATAACGGCATCTGGCGCCTGTGAATATCCTTCCATTGCCTGTCTGGCAGCAAGAATAGTTAAGTGATGCGTTCGTGGCAGGGAGGAATCAGGAAGATCCACCAGTACCTGACCCACCGGAAGAGGCGGTGGGTTTTTAATTGAAAAAACAGCAGCGTTTAAAGGAGAAATTGCAGAACTGTTTTCCTGAAGTGCCTCTGCAGTGGCATCAACTCCACAGCCCAATGGACTGATGATACCAATACCTGCAATATAGACTTTTTTTTTACTGCTCAAGAAGATAACTTGGGAGAGTTTTCACGAATATAATCGGCAAGAGCGGCAAGCGTTGAAAAAACTTTTTCACCGATTTCCTTGTTGTTGATAGTAACGCCATAATCTTTTTCAACCATGACCACCATCTCAAGAACATCTATGGAGTCAATGCCTAGATCACCTCCCACCAGTTGTTCGTTTTCGTCTATTTCATCCGGTGTTACGTCGGTGAGGTTCAGGACTTCAATTAATCTGTTTTTAAGGTCGTTTGTAAGTTTATCCATGGTCGTTTTATATATGTGGCGCTATCGTGAGTTTAATTAGTAACTAGTATTGTATTATCCTGTGAGTATATCTAAAAGAATCATTAACTGCTATTCTTTTTCCAGGTACCCATAAAGCCTGTTTACTCTCAGCAAATGGTGCCTGCCGATCGCAGCTATCTGCTCAGTTGAAATCATACGTAATTGTTAACTCTGTTTTTTGTTGGCAAAGTTGTGGAAATGGCTGTACTGAGTGATAACTGTAAAAAAGCGTCTCACCAGTTTTGGGTCAAGTTTCCAGGTGTTTTTTAACATCCTAAAAAAAAGAGATCGAACGTCTTTGTTTTCATTTACTATAAAATGTTTGAATATTTTAACTCCATTTAAGAGTTGTTTGGGATCAGCCTTTTTGTTGACATAGATATCAGTTGAATAGTCAACATTTTCCAGCCATTGCATCATTCGTTTTTCAAACATATCCGGTCGGTAGAGTTTTTGAAAAAGATCCCAGTATAATACATTTAATCGTTCAATACTTATCTGCTTAGGAATAACATTGGTGTTTAACTGCCATTCTCCTGAGAAGTTATCTTCAAGAAGTCGTTTTTCTTTTTTTAATCGTTTATAGAGAGGAGTATGCCGCGGTGCGTTTAAGAGACTGATACCTGCTATTGGGCTGGAGGTTTCATTCAGGAACTGCTCAAGATCATTGAAGACGCTTTCATCGTCATTGTCAAAACCGACAATAAGACCAATAAAAGGGACTATACCCATGCGGGATATCTTTCTGATTCGTTCAAAGATATCTTTTTCTACATTCAAGCTTTTATGTACTTCAGCAAGACTTTCCTTTCTCACTGTTTCCACACCAAGAAACAGGACTGAAAATCTGGCATCTGCAAACATTTTCAGTAATTTGTCGTCATCTGCGACCTGAACGGTGATTTGTGTTGAAAATGACAATGGTCTTGATTGTTTAACATTCCATTCAATTATTTTTGGAAGTAATTGTTCAGTGAATCGTTTGTTTCCAAGAAAATTATCGTCAGAAAAGAAAACAGTTCTGGCTCCTAAGTCATGGGCGTTTTGTAATTCCTGAATGATCTGTGTAATGGATTTTGTTCGATACCTTCTTCCCACATATTGTATGACATCACAAAAATCACACCGATTCGGACATCCTCTGCTGGTCTGGATACTGATATTTACATAGTTGTTAACATGAATTAGAGACCAGTCTGGAGCAGGACTGTTCTCCATGTTTATGTAGTCCTCCTGCCGATAGGTTTTTCTGGTTTCACCCGTCATCCATTGTTTCAGGAAAAGTGGCCAGGTGTATTCAGCCTCGCCAATAAAATGATGGTCTGCCAGTTCATTGCATCTATCGTGCTCAATGGAAGCATACGTTCCTCCAAGGGCTACCTTTCGTCCTCTTTTTTTGAATTCAGTACAGAGTTCATGGATTCGTTTTGAATGCAGAGTTCCACCGGTTATTGCGACCAGGTCGCAGTCAAAATCAAAATCAATGCTTGTTACATTTTCATCTGCAAGGGTATATTGAATGTTGACATCTGTTGGAGTCAGTGCCATCAATGTTGCAAGTGCAGAGTTGGGCATCAATGTTTTCGCACCAAGAATGTTTGCTGTTCCCTGCATCGACCAGAAATTGTCAGGATGCTTTGGTGCCACCAGATAAATTTTTTTAAAATCTGACTTCGATCCATAATGTTTACATTGTAAATAATTCATCATAGAGTCCTTGTGTTGGGTGCTGGCATTTGAAGTAGCGTTGAGAGAGTAGTGTGTCTTTTTCAGTACTTTCTGGAACAACTGACTTGCGTCAATGAATGTTACCAGAGATGGTGGCATAATTGAAATAATAACTGGATATTGCTGGAATTCAGAGAAACATTTTGTTGTGGCAAAATAAATATTAAAAATCCTGATGAAGGCCTCCGATAAGGAAAGGAGTAATAATACCGATATTCCGGTGGGCTGAAGTCATGTTTTTTGTTAAAAAAGACAGAATTGATGTAAATTAATACCTGAGGTGTTTTTGACAACATGAAAGAAGATGAAAAAAATATCATACGTTCCTTTTCTTCTTGGCAAAAATGTGAAAGAATAAGTGAAATAGACCAATAATTGGGGGATCAAATGTTTAAGAATTTAAAACTAGGTGTAAAAATCGGTGCAGGCTATGCCATTATGGGGCTTGTGCTTGTGACCGTTGTCGTGATGACCATTTCTCAAATTAATCGTGTACAGACGGTTAACGAGAGAATAACGCAATTGCGTGCGCCAACTGCAAGAGCAAGTCTGATGATGCTCAATGGTGTTAATCACAGTCTGGCAGCATTACGAGGCTGGATGATCCTTGGTAAGGATAAATTTAAGGGGGAGCGTGCCGGGGCGTGGAGTAATGAAATCGATCCTTCAATGCAAACTTTGAAAAACTTTGCTGTAAATTGGACAAATCCTGACAATAAAAGTCGTCTTCAGGAAATAGAAAATGTTATTGGCCAATTTAAGAGTGCGCAGGTGGAGATCGAAAATATTGCTCAAAGCATAGATAATATTCCGGCAATAAAAATACTGTTTAACGATGCTGCACCACAGGCTACGATCCTGTCGAGCGAGATAACTAAAATAATTGACTGGGAAAAAGAGCAGCCCGGAACCGCTGAAAGAAAAAATCTCCTTGGAATCATGGCTGATGTCCGGGGAACAACCGGTTTAGGATTGGCTGCTATCAGGGCATATCTTCTCTCGGGTGATAGTAAATTTAAGGATCAGTTTGAAACGCTCTGGAGCAAAAACAGCAGGCGATTTAAAGATCTTGAGGCTGCTGCATATCTTCTGACTTCAGACCAGAAAAGATCATTTAATACTTTTAAAAATGCTCGGATTGTTTTCGATGAACTTCCGGCAAAGATGTTTAGCAGCCGGGAAGCTGCTGACTGGAATCGTGCCAATTACTGGCTTGGTACAAAGGCTGCTCCAAAGGGCGCAAAGCTGGTTACAGCTCTGAAAGCGATGTCTGCAGATCAGGAAAGGCTTATGCTTGAGGATGAGGCATTGGCTCAGCAGCTGAGTGCTTCGCTGAAACGTCTGGTTTGGATACTTCTGGCAGTGGGTATTATAATCTGTCTCGTAATGGGCGTTCTTATTACTCGTGCCATCACAGTACCAATACAAAAAGCGGTAAAAATGATTCAGTCTGTTCAACAGGGTGATCTGAATCAACACCTGGATATTCAGCAAAAAGATGAAATTGGTGTTATGGCTGCTTCTCTGAATAAAATGTCAGAAGGTTTGCGTGATATGGTTCGGGATATCAGTGAGGGGGTTGAAACCCTTAACAGTACCTCCGGTGAACTTTCATCACTTTCCGGTGATATGTCTGCCAGTGCTGAAGAGACAACTGGTCGGGCACAAACTGTGGCGGCAGCTGCTGAAGAGATGAGTGTTAATATGGATTCTGTGGCAGCAGCTTCCGAAGAAACTTCAGTCAATGTAAATATGGTAGCTGCGGCTGCTGAAGAGATGTCTGCTACCATTACTGAAATTGCAACAAATACTGAGAAAACCACTGATATCACTAATAAAGCAGTTGATAAATCTAAACTGGCATCGGCTCAAATTCATGAATTAGGTAATGCTGCCCAAGAAGTTGGTAAGGTAACTGAGGCGATTACTGAAATTTCAGAACAGACCAATTTACTTGCATTAAATGCTACCATCGAAGCGGCGAGAGCCGGGGAAGCAGGAAAAGGCTTTGCGGTGGTTGCAAATGAAATCAAGGGGCTTGCTAAAGAGGTTGCAGAGGCAACCAATGAAATCAAGGATAAGATCGGTAAAATTCAGGAAGTAAGTAAGGGCGCTGTCGCTGATATCACAGATATTACAGAAGTAATTGGAAACGTTAGTGAAATGGTTTCCATTGTTTCCATAACAGTTGAAGAGCAGGCTTCTGCTACACAGGAAATCGCCGACAATGTATCTCAGGCATCTCTTGGAATTCAGGAAGTAAATGAAAATGTTGCTCAAGCATCCTCCGTCACTGGTGAAGTAGCATCTGATATTTCAGAAGTTGGTGCAGTGGCGCAGGAACTGAATGTTAATAGCCATAAGGTGAGCAGTAATGCAGGTGAGTTGACGAGTCTTGCAGGGAATCTTTCTGAGATTGTTAGCCGGTTTAAAATTTAATAAGTGATTGGTTTCTTTTCAGAACACTGCCCATTTGGGCGGTGTTCTGCCCCTCCTTTGTACGACTCCTTCGCCGTAAAAAATGACAGAAGTTAAAACAAAAAGTTTTATTTAAGCCCTCAGTTTGGTAATTTGTATTGGTGCGTAATATTACAAATAATAAAGTGAATGGAAAAAACTTAAATTTAATGCAAAGATGAAGCATGGAAGAATTCAAAGCCTATAGTCTTACTGACATCCTTCCGCATCGTGGTAATATGCTGCTGATTGATGATATTATTGAAGCCGATGAATCATATGCAATTACCTCATCTGTAATCACTGATTCTTTTCCACTAACAGATAGTGATGGTGCACAGCCACTTTTAATGGTTGAATTGGCTGCTCAGGCAGCAGGTGTTTGTAATGGTATTTCTCGTATAAAAGATCAGGGTGAGAACTCCAGTAAAATGGGATGGCTGGTGGGGGTTAAACGGGCGCAATTTTACATAGACTGTCTTCCTTTAGGGGAAACGGTGGTGACTCGATCAGAGAATAGTCATGTGTATGATAAGCTTCGTGAAGTTTCCGCTGTTCTTCATATGGATGACAGATTAATTGGAGAAGTAATACTTCAGCTATACCAAGTATAACGAGCTAAGAATATGAAAGATGGACAGAAAATGCCAGTTGCTGTTATCACTGGTGCAGCCAAGGGGATTGGTAGAGCTATTGCCGTGGAGCTGGCAGCTGCGGGATATTACACAGTGATCAACTATCTTTCAGATAAGAAAGGTGCCGAAGAAACACTGAGTATTGTTGAAAAAGCTGATGGCAAAGGTGAGGTTTACGGCTTTGACATCCGAGATGGGAAACGGGCAGAAGAAGTAATAGCTGATATCGTAGGAAGGCATGGACGAATTGATGTCTTGGTCAACAATGCTGGAATAATAAAAGATGGCCTCTTTATGATGATGGAACCTGAAAGCTGGCAGTCAGTTGTCGATACCAGT
>DAOWDZ010000046.1 GCA_030638765.1 Desulfocapsa sp. | reverse complement strand
TTTGTCGGAGCGTTTCGAAGATGAAGTGGTACTGCAAGGGTGCCGGTGTCCCTGATGCATTTTTTAACTTCAGATTCAGCTTTGTAAAGACGGTTACTTTTAGGAGCTGTTGCGAGATAACTGACTGCCTGTATAAGAGCGAGCTTTCCCTCAGGAAGTCCAAGTGTATGGTAGGCATCTCTGCAAGATATTGTATGAATGAGAGCTTGAGGGTCAGATAAACCGATATCTTCGGAGGCAAAGCGGATGAGTCGTCTACAAATATAGAGAGGATCTTCACCAGCTTCCAGCATCCTGTACAGCCAGTACAGACTTCCGTCTGGGTCAGAATCACGAAGGCTTTTATGGAGTGCAGAAATAAGATTGTAATGCTCATCACCATCTTTATCGTAACGAAGGGCCGTTTGCTGGGAGGCTTCCTGTATGTCATCGGTGGTGATTTCTTGGATCTGCGTTGGTTCATTGTTGTGACGATGAAGAACCAGAGTTGCAGCAATCTCAAGGGTATTAAGACCTTTTCTAGCATCACCATCTGCAAGAGCAGCTAAAAGATCCAGGCTTCCTTGTTCAAATGTGAGCTTACTGTTACCTAAGCCCATGTCTGTGTCGTCAAGGGCTCTCGCAAAAATGATTTTTAAATGAGTCTTGCTAAGAGGTGTCAGAACAAGAACCTTACAACGGGAAAGAAGGGGGGCAATTATCTGGAAAGACGGATTCTCTGTTGTTGCTCCAATCAGAGTGAAGAGGCCATCTTCAACATGAGGAAGAAATGCATCCTGTTGTCCTTTGTTAAAACGATGGATTTCATCTATAAAGAAAATTGTTCCTCTTTGTTCAGTCTTTCGTGTTATCTTTGCCTGCTCTACAACTTTTCGTATTTCTTTTACACCCGACAGGACTGCAGAAAAATATACAAAATCAGCTGATGTGGATTGAGCAAGGATGCGTGCCAGGGTGGTTTTTCCTGTGCCAGGTGGTCCCCATAGTACAAGGGAAGGAAGGATACCTGCACCAAGCATACTTTCAAGAAGTTTTCCTTTTCCAAGGATTTGTTCCTGTCCGACAATATTGTCAAGTGATTGAGGACGCATGCGTTCAGCAAGAGGTTTTTTCTGTTTTAATTCCATGAATAATGGTCTGTTTGATAGTCATGAGCATTTTACAGAATTGTCTTCTTAGCTCTGTGATTTTTTCAATCTGTAAGTAATTAGCTGTAAATTCTATTAATTAAATCGACTTGGCAGGCCGATATTAATGTAAAGAACGTTCTAACTCTTGAAACGATACGTTCATAATGATATTATTAACAAAAGAATAAAAATATGATACCTTATTTTATAATTGTTTTTTTTACTAGAAATACGACTCCTTAAATTTATGGTTCTTCAAAAAATACTTGTAGTTGATAACAAAAATTCTATTGCTGATATAAGTCGTGAGGCTCTTGGTGGAATAGGATATCAGGTTTTCTGTGTTCATAACGGTGAGCAGGCAATAGAGCTGTCTGCTACAAATCAGTTTGATCTTGTTATCGTTGACGCTAAGCTTGGTGAGAGCAACTGGATTCAAACCTTTAGTGCAATCAGAGAAACCCAGCCTGGGGTTGTGGGTATTCTTGTATCGGACCATACTGATATGGATATGGTTGTTACTGCCATAAACAATGGACTGAATGGTGTCCTGAAAAAACCTCTTAATTCTGTGGAACTTGTAAAAGCTGTTAAGGATGCACTGGCTATTGCCGCCCTTCGTGAAGAAAACACTCGTTTTAAAACCATCCTGCCGCTCTATAAACTTGGAGAAAAATTTAATGCGGCAAATACTCTGGATGAGGTTTACGAGTTACTTCTGGATGCCATCATTGAGCAGATAAATGTTCCCTATATATCTTTGATGATGTTTGCTGAGTCTGATGATTGCCTCCATGTCGTAGCATCGAGGGGAATGGACAAAAATGTTGCAAAGAAGGTTGCTGTAAAACCAGGGGAAAATATTGCCGGTTGGGTTTATGAAAAAGGTGAACCGGTGATCTTAAACCGTTCAACTCAGGAAAATTCTCCCTTTGCAAAATATTTGAAACGTGGAGAAATAGAAGCCTCTATTTCTTTTCCACTTTCCGGTAGAGAACGAATTCTTGGCGTCCTTAATATCAGTCAGACAGCAAAAAACACTCAATACAGCCAGTCTGATATAGAATTGCTTTCAGTTATATGTGGACAGGCTGTCATGGCTCTTGAAAATGTCGCCTACATGGAAGAGCGTGAAAAGAATGTAAGAACTAAAACGCTTTTTGAACAGTATGTTGCTCCGGAAATTGCTGAAATTTTATTAAATTCAGAAGAAAATTTAATGGAAATCGGAGGAGTTAGAGACATAACGGTTCTGTTTGCCGATATTCGTAATTTTACAATTGCAATTCAACACTTAACCCATAAAGAGGTACATCTTTTTCTCACAGAATTTTTTGATCTTTTTTCAGAGGTTGCTTTTTCATGGAAAGGTACCCTTGATAAATTTATGGGAGATGCAGCACTTGTGGCCTTTGGTGCACCCATTTCTTTGGAGCAACCTTCCAAAGCAGCTGTTTCGACAGCCGTTGAACTTTCCATTGGCTTTGAACAGTTACGACGTGAATGGCTTAAAAAATCAGATGTTTTTGCACAACTTGGCCTTGGGATTGGCGTGAGTAAGGGGGATATCTTTCATGGAAATGTCGGATCATCAAGAAGGTTGGATTATACCCTTATTGGAACCGATGTAAATATTGCACAACGTTTAGCGGACACTACCGGATCAGGACAAATTCTGATTACCGGCCCTGTGTATGAAGATGTAAAAAAATACTTTTCAATAACTGATGAGGGGTATCGTAGCTTGCGAAGTGTAGAGTATGAGGTGCACGTTTATTCTATTCAGGCGGATTTTGTCGCCCTTACCTCAGGTAGCTCTGGGTAAATTACTATTTCTCGACTCTGACTACCTGAAAATCCATGTTTTCGAATCGAACAATATCGTTTGAAACTAATTTCCTTCCGCGGCGTGTTTCAAGCTCACCGTTTACCAATACTTCACCTTCTGTGATAACTATTTTTGCATGAAGCCCGTCCTGGACGACATTTGCAAGTTTAAGAAATTGACTCAGTCGGATGGGTTCTTTCTTGATTGTAATGGCTTTCATAGTTTGACTTAGTGTATATTGTGAATAGATTAGAACAGTATTTTATACGAGTTCTACTCTCTTGTCGAGCTGCAATTCATACAAGAGTTTGATCCCTTTTTAGAGTAATTATCAATTATGATGGGTTCGTAAAAACCCAAATTGTCAGATGGACTCGTAAAAAACTTCATATGCGAGGCGCGTAATTTTTCTATCATTTCGGCGTACTAGGGTACGTCGTAATGATAGAAAAATTACAGTAACGAAGCAGATGGAGAGTTTTTACGAGTCCATCAATTATAATTTTTCAAGAGGAACCATATGAAGTTACAAGATCCCGGCTTATTTAAGCAGGAATGTTTTTTGAACGGCGAATGGATTGTATCCGAAAATACAATTGAAGTCCATAATCCTGCTGATAATACACTCCTGGGCACTGTCCCCTCACTTGATGCAAACGCCGCAAAAAAGGCCATTGAAGCAGCTCGAACAGCCTATCTTCTTTGGAAAAAACTCACAGCAAAAGAGCGTTCCGATTATCTTAGAAAATGGTTTGATCTTATCATTGAAAATAAGGCCGATCTTGCCCGTATTATGACTAGCGAGCAGGGCAAACCTCTAGCGGAAGCTGAAGGGGAAGTATTATACGGCGCCTCCTACGTAGAATGGTTTGCTGAAGAGGCAAAACGAGTGTATGGCGATACCATACCGATGTCACAAAAAGGGAAACGGATTATTGTCTTGAAGGAACCGGTTGGAGTCTGCACCGCCATTACTCCCTGGAATTTTCCCTCAGCAATGATCACCAGAAAAGCTGCACCGGCACTTGCTGCAGGATGCACTATTGTTGTCAAACCTGCTGCTCAAACACCTTTTTCAGCCCTGGCATTGGCAGAGCTTGCTCATCGTGCCGGAATACCAAAGGGTGTCTTTAATGTTATTACTGGACCTGCAAGAGCAATTGGAGCAGAATTTACTTCGAGTAAAATGGTTAGAAAACT
>DAOWDZ010000021.1 GCA_030638765.1 Desulfocapsa sp. | reverse complement strand
TGAAACATAACAGGGAACGCTCTTTTTGCTGTGGCGAAGGGGGCTCTGCAGGATTTATACGATCCGATCTTGCAAAAAAATGGACACAGAGACGGGTGGACGAGGCCGGGAGGGATTCAATTATTAGTTACTGTGCGGGGTGTACTCATTTCCTGGGCGGTAGCATACCGACTTACCATCTTCTTGACCTTCTTTTCTTTCCGGAAGCTGTGATGGCAGGAAAACAGAAGGCGAGCAAGGCGCCTTTTACCTATTGGAACCGTTTTCGCCTGAAGAAAAAACTTCAAAAGCAAATGCAGGATGCAGTTTCCGGAACCCGTGTTCAACTAAGCCGCTAAATCTATTTTTGTATAAGAGACTGTTCTCATTGCCAATCAATCTTACAAACTTGTTTCTCTGAACGTGTTGTCTTCTGTGTTGAGTGAAAAACGGATTCCGCTGTAATCATATTTAGTTATTGTGGTGGTATTGCCTATTTGCAGTTCGGTGCCGGTATATATTGTTCCGTGTATTGTTATGCTTATTTTTCTCAGATACTTTTCTCCTTCCTCGTCTGTATTTGCACCGGTTCCAGGGATAAGGTTTAACTTTTCCATTTCCTCATGCATGGCATGGACGGCTTCTTCTAGGGAAGCTCGCTGGCTTAATTTTTGTTCCAGGCCGTAGCGTTGCAAAAAGGCGAGACGTTCCTGTTCAATTTCCTGAAGGCGGGATCGCATCTTCAGGTAACGCAGATAACGTCCCGGGGAAATTCCGGCAGCAAGTAGTGCTGAAGGCGATTTTGCTGTTCCCACATTGCCAAGATTAAGGCTCGATGCGCTCATCAGAAAACCTGCCATGATTTGACCATTCTCCTTACAGAATATATCCCCATCAGCCATGATTCTGGCGTAATAAGCCTGCTTACGAATAATTACATTTCCCTTCACCCTCAGGCGTCCCTGTTCCATGAAACTCAAATCAGCATCTCCAGCCACTTTAACACGACATTTTTTGCCGAGGATGCCGCCTTTGACAATGAGATTTCCTTTGCATTTAATGATGGCTGAACGTGCATTGCCGTTTAATAATATATCCCCACGAGTCTTTACTTTAAAGCCTGGAAGGATCGTTCCATTGATCTCCACGGCATTGTGCGATTCGATATTACCGGTATTGTAATCAACGTTTCCAGGAATCACCTGTTTGGCACATACTTTGATGGAGTTTTCATTAACAAGTGAAAGGATGCCACTGTGGCTCGCACGAACAATACCTTTTTCTTCATCAAACTCAGCGTCATCAGAAACTGTAACTGGCATGATTTTTCCAGGTACCTGGGGAACTTCTTCGTTCAATACATTTATCCCGGGGATACCATCTGTCGGGGGAATACGGGTGGCGATCTGTTGGCTCTTTGCAACTCCGACAAACATTTTTCGTTCCCGAAAGTCAATTCTGTCATCTTCCAGGACTTTTCCGGGAAGTGGGCCCACTTCAATGTCAAACTTGAGAAAACTGTCGAGACCATTCTCAGGTTGTAAGCCTTCCGCAAAGGGTTCATTTTTTATAAGAATGCACTCCTCTTTGCATCGTCTGAGAAGTTTTTCGAGGGTTTCAGGTGAGAAGCCGTAACCAATATTGTTAGATGTGAGAATGTCCTGAAGGTGGTCACTGTCAAGTTCGGGGCAGCTGCTGACGGGTGGGTAAAGGCAGAGTGTTGCTGACATTTTGTCATCTGATACAGAGAAAAGAGGAACCATTGAAATCATGATGAGTTCACAGTCTTTGGTTATTTTTTTTGAGACAATGGGGAAGCCGTCAATTTCAGCGATGAGTGAACATTTATCCTCGGAAAGACGGGTGTGTTTTGCAGAAATCAGTTCTGAAGTTCTTTCCTGGGATGGTTTTGAGGCTTTGATCAACTCGATAAGCGGTTCACCCTTTCGCACCAGTTCAACTGTCTGGAAGGAGTTGTCGTCTCTGTCAGTGACTGATTCTGTTTCAAAGAGGAACTTTGGAGTTAAGAGAGGAGGTGCTGGTTCCTCCTTGGTGTTCTCTGTCCGATCTATTGCTTTGGCTGTATTAACTTTTGTAGCCATAATCGACAGACCTCAAGTTGTTTCTTTTTTTGAAGAATGGGCAGTATTGTTGGTGTTGCTTCCTGAAGGCATTTCTGCTCCAGGTGAGTGAATTTTGATTGATTTTCATTGAAGTAGTGGAGAATCTCATCAGCTGTTATGGGTTGTGCCGCAGAGGCTATTCGTGAAAGTATGGCTTCTACCCTGAGGTCATTATGGAGTGCCATGGTATATTCGTCTATTTCCATATTGTTTGCTTTAATATTTCTATGGAAAGTGGCATCATCAGGGTATTCGGCAATGACGTCTTTTAGCGTTTGTTCAATCGTTGTCTCAGGTATCACTACGCAGCATGCATCGTCTGAAGAGAGGATTACTTTGTGGAGAAGCATTTCTTCGTGAGCATGTTGATATGCCAGAGTATATTCCTTTGGTGTCAAGCTGCTTGCAGTTTTCTGGAAATCCTGAAATGCAAATTTCATCAGATGAAAGGAAAGCATTGGTTCGGTTTGTTTATGGCTGTTTTCCTGCTGCATAAATTCCTCTAATGGCAAACGATGTGACATTAAATGTGGATGACTAAAATTTATTGTATCGCATAGCCATGAGGAAACAAAATTTTTCTGCATGGAAACATAAAATAACTGAAAAAAGTCAAATTATGTCCATTGCTGTATGGTTTGTTATATGTACTGGAGGTCTGAATTGTGCAGATAGATACTAATCGGATACTACGAGAGGCGTTGCTGAGACTTTCCAAGTTGGAAAATGGAGAAGCGATACTTCTGCAGCCATATAAAAAAGACAGATCCGTATATATTATAAAGTGCAGCAACTCCTATAAGATTATTGAACGTGGTTTTATCAGAAAAGAATTCAGCGTTGAAATGCAAAAAATCAGAAAGTCGCTGAAAATCGTGTGTAGAAAAGAATTTCCACGAAGTAATAAAATCTGGCTCTATATCTATAGCGTAGATGATGTCGAGCGAGTGATGAACGCATTGAGTTAAGAGCTTCTGTTGTATTAATGAGTCGCCCAGACATCATCATTCGATGGTTCAATCTGCATTATCATCTCAGTCCAATCCCATGGTGCATTATCGATGGCAGCGCCGATTTCAATGGAGAGACCATCCTTTGTTTC